>JAZLEX010000220.1:0-3389 GCA_045615485.1 Prevotella sp. | reverse complement strand
AGTACCCACAGCAGTACCGACCACTGTGCTATCCTTTGCGGCATCAGCCTGACTGAGCCTCTTGTTCAATTCCACTATCAATACTGGTGTGTGGATGTATCCGTCGGCACGTTGTGATTTCGCCACACAGCCTATAAAGCGGTCCATTATCTTGTCCAGTTCTGGGTCTTTTGTTATTGCATAGACCGAAGCCACTGCCTCAAGCCATTTATACATGTCGCCATCGTGGAATGGAGGACCATGATGCTTTCCCTTTTTCTCACCAGCGGCAACCAGGAAGTTGTGGAATCCATGCGAACGGTCTGATTGCCACGTCCTCCACATGTTTTGAACAGCTGTGTGACTGAAAACGTTGAAACGCTCGCCCCAAAAACCGCCTGTCCACCTCACAGCATCGATTGCTGCTGGAGCCGAAACAGCATTAAGACTGCGCCTCGTGTCGGTAATGCCTTGTGCCTTTGCACAATTGATGATTGATGATTGATGATTGATGATTGACAATTGACAATTCACAATCAATGATAAAAAAAATAAAAATAGTCTTTTCATAAATCAATCTGTAAATTTGTAAATTCGAAAACTCGAAAATCCGAAAATCTATAAATCTGCTACTTGTTTCTGTTCATCCAGTTTGTGCGTTCTTTTTTCATGTCGTAGCCACGCTTGCTGAGCCAATTCGAAAATCTGCCCATGTATTTCTTAAACAAAGCATGCTTCTCTTTTGAGCCTTCAGCACAAATGGCATATTCCCGAGCTTCATCTAACCACACAATCAACTGTGCACGTTCTTCTGCATTCAGAGTTGGAATCATCTCTATTTGAGCATTGTATTTTGCTTGTTTCACGTTGTAGGTCAGCAGATCCTTGATTTTATCCACTTCTTCCATCGTGCAAACAGATTCCAGATTGGCAACGAAGTCGAAATGATAATCATATAATTTGCCTTTCACATCTTTCTTCTCATCATAAATCTTGTTCAGCGTAAAATAATGATTCACCAACAGATTATACACATTGTCGCCTTTGGTTGTGCCTGAAATATTGAGCGCATCAACTATTTTCTGAGCGCGATTCATGATTGTAGCCACGTATTTGGTATCTTTTCCTGTGGTGTCGGGCATGGCAAATCTCACGTCCCCAAATACTTCTTTCAGATACTTTACGTTTTCGCCGAAGTTACGCTTCACATTTCTTACTATTGTGGTGTCGCGGCTACGTTCCACAAACAACCATCCCTGCCATCCTATCTCGTTGAGCATACGCTTTATCGCAACAACATCAATAGTCTTGTCGTTTCTAAGCCACACGCCATCTGGATTGCTTGCATGGAATGCGCAAATATTGTCCTTGCCCAATGTTTTTATTTCTTGACAAATATCTCGACCATTTTCCGTTGCCGTCTGCCATTTGTAGAAAATCTTTATTCCTTTTGATTTCACCTTCTTCAACAAAGCCAGGTTGCCCTCTGCATCAAGTGGAGTGTCAATGCCAATGACCTTGCCTTTGGCAACTGCCATTTCACCGATGGTGTGGAGTTTCTTCACCACATGTGAATATTTCTTTGCATCTGTTGTCCAGTCGTTTCCGCAACCTCCGAGCGGCAGGAATGCTACTTTCACGTTGCCCATGCGCTCCATTGTGTTCAGGCAATCCTCAACGAGCCACTTATAACTCTTTTTCGTGATGAGGTTCTGACCGTAAAAACCACTCATCGCAATAGCGCCAACCTCAATCTTCACGCTGTCGGCCATCTGCAGGAACACTTTCAGTTGTGCATCGTCACGCAGTTTGTTATCGAAAGAATCCCATTTTCCCAAACCGCCCATATCCAGTTCCAAACCATCAGCACCAACGTGCTTGGCAAGTGTGAAGGCACCAGGTTTCTGACGTTTCAGCACCATCCAGTCGCAAACTCCGACCTTATACGACGAAAACGAAAACGAAAACGAAAACATGCAAAACAAGAAGCACAACGTGCGTCGCAACACACACAAATCAAGGGTAATATAAGATTTAGTTTTCATGATTAAAAAAATTTAGCTCACAAAGGTATAGATTTCTTTCTATCTTTCATTATTTGCGCAAGAAGTTTAGGATTTTTTAAAGTTTTTTGGGTCACTGGAAAAATACTGGGGTAAAATGTCTGGTCGTAGGTGATTATCTAACAAAAACCTATATCCACATCAACATATATAAGGTTTAAAAGGCCCTTCAATTCCTGGCTTTGTCAACTTCTTCTCAACCATATTACTACCCTTTACTCACAATTTGCTCACACAGACTACACTCTATCGCTACTCTATAGGAGTGAGTAAATAGTGAGTAAATAGTGAGTAAAAGGGTTACATAAGGTAGTGATAAGGTTGTAGGTTGTGGGTTATAGGTGAGTAGTTACCTACATAAAAATGAATCTATAAAAAATATTAAAATTTTCACTAAAACATTGTAATCATATAGAAAAAAGTATTATTTTTGCACCCAGATAAAAATTCTTGAATTATGAAAACTATAAGTAATGATAAAGAAATAACTTCCTAAAGTTTGTCATATTTATGAGCGCTTGATAAGATAGTTCCATTTAGGTAGTGAGTCATCGAAAACGATTCTCCTGCTCTTCTCCGATTCGTAGGATTCAATAAATTGTTATCTTTATGAAAAAAGTCGTATTATCAGTTGTAGCACTTGTTGCTTTTTTAATGAATGTAAATGCTGAAGAAGAAGATAAAGCCTTCTTCAATCATCTCGCTGTAGGAGTAAGTGTAGGCACTCCTGGTATTGGATTTGATGTGGCTATGTCTGTTTGCAACTATGTCACGGTTCGTGCTGGATTGGATTTCATGCCAAACATTAAAGTGAAAGACATCGGTGTAGATATCTCTGGTCATAGCAGTGACTGGACTAAATATCAAGACGATTTTAAGCAGATGAAGGATAACAGACAATATCTTGATGATGCTGGAAAGAAAGCTGTGGATGAAGTTGGGGAATCTATGAAAGAGTCGTTGCCAAATGAAGTGCTGATTGATGGAAAATTCAGTATGTTCGATGCAAAACTGCTCTTTGACATCTATCCTACGCTGAAAAGCACTTTCCATTTCACAGTCGGCTTCTATGCAGGGAAGTCAAAAGTTGTGGAAGCTTACACAACAAATTGCCAAAGTCAACTCATGGCAATAACCTACTATAATGACTACCTTGCCAATAACACCTTTGTTGCTAATACGCAAGTAGGTCAGCAAAGTTATACCTTCGGTGACGAGATAGGAGCAAAGGTGGGCGATTATCTTATTAAGCCAAACGGAAATCAGGCTAATGCGTTGGTCAAAGTCAATGGCTTCCGTCCATACGTCGGAGTTGGTTTTGGTAACATCGTTCCAAAGAAACACCCA
>JAZLEX010000219.1:0-4393 GCA_045615485.1 Prevotella sp. | reverse complement strand
TCCAGATGCCATTAAGAAAGCCACTTATATTCATGAATGTTCCACACAAACAGGAATCGGCGAGCAGGTGCTTATCGGCACTATGAACAAGTTCATTAAAAGCGAAATGGAGGAAAGGGAAAAACGCAAACAACGTGAACGTGAAGCTGCTGTATATAACAATAACGAAAACGAAAACGAAAACAAAAACCCTCAACCTACAACCCATAACCCACAACCCACAACCCTCAACCCACAACCCACAACCCACAACCTAAAACACACCAATTTTTCCGATTCTCCAGAATCATTACTTGTACAGGAAATTATTAGGCATGGAGAAACCGTAATCTTTGAAGGTATTGAGAACGATGATGGGGGAATAATCAATATTAATGTTGCCCAGTACATAGAATATGACCTTGATGCAGACAATATGTGTTTCAGTAATGAGCTTCACAACACTATACTTAAATTGGCTGTAGAGCACTCGTCTGATACTGATTTCAAGGCTGAACACTTCTTCACTAATCACCCTGACGTGCAGATAAATACTCTTGCAATACAAATGGCAATTGAACGCTACCATCTGAGCAAATCACTGAAATATACTGAGGATAGCGACGACATCCGAAGCCATGTTGTCCATCTGGTTATGGACTTCAAGATGAACAAGTACCAGACGCGCATAAAAGAGTTGCAGGCAGAATTGAAAGCACACCCCGAGAAGGCGAAAGAGCTTATGGCAGAGTTGCAGAGGTGTATGGAATGTCGAAACCTCCTCGCCAAAGAGTTAGGCATCAATATAAAAAAGTAAACTTTACGCTGACTGCTGACTCTGACGGCTGACGCTGACGCTGACGCTGACTGCTGACTCTGATTCTGACTGCTGACGGCTGACGGCTGACTCTGACTCTGACTCTGACTCTGACTCTGACTGCTGGCTCTGACACTGACACTGACTCTGGCTCTGACACTGACTTTTTTTAACGCTGACTGCTGACTTATAGATTATGAGAAATTTTAAGGAATATGATTTTTGGGAAGATTCTATGTCATTAGCAAAAAAAATCTATGTTATCACGAAGAATTTTCCGAAGTATGATAGTATAATAAGCCAATTACAACGTGCTGTCATTTCAATACCTTCTAATATTGCAGAAGGTTCTTCAAGGATATCATCTACTGATTTTGCAAGATTTCTTGAGATAGCACTTGGCTCTGCTTACGAAACAGAAACCCAATTAGAATTGTCATATCAATTAGAATATATAAACAATGAACAATATCAACAATTGATGGACGACATTCATAGTATCGAAAAGCGCATATCAGCCTTTATCATCACCCTAAGGAAAAAAACAAGGTAAAAAAGTCAGTGTCAGTAGTCAGTACAAGTAGTAAGAGTTCAAAAAAAAGTCAGTGTCAGTGTCAGTGTCAGTAGTCAGTGCAAGTAGTAAGAGTTAAAAAAAAGTCAGTGTCAGTGTCAGTAGTCAGAGTTTTAATAAATCCCCCCTCCATGTTGTTCCATCCATTGCACGATATTGCCAACATTGCCTTTCCGGAAAAGTTCACCTATCCTTTTTGCTACACTCCACATCCACTCAGCATACTTGCATCAAAGCAGATGCAAGACTACTTATCGCTAAAATTTCCAATCGACAACCTTACAGAAAACAAAAACACCGATTCCATCGGCAAAATGTTTGGTGTTCTGGTTGTCAGCAATGGTTCTAAAACAGGCTATCTTGCTGCATATTCTGGTTCTTTGCCCAATGCTGATACAGATTATTTTGTACCTCAAATTTATAGTCTGCCACAAAACTCCATACCGACTAAAAAAGAAGAGTCGAAACAGTTGCAAGATTTTATTTTCTCCCAATATGAAATGCTCAATGCAAAAGGAGAAACAAAAAACCTACTCAGCATCTTTGCCGACACGCCATTGGGGTATCCGCCATCTGGAAGCGGTGATTGCTGTATGCCAAAACTATTGCAATATGCGTTTCAGCATCATCTGAAGCCTATTTGCATGGCTGAATTCTGGTGGGGCAAAAGTCCGAAAAACACAATTCGCCACCACCTGAACTATTATCCTTCATGTCAGGGAAGATGTAAGCCAATACTTGGTTGGATGCTTCAGGGAATGGATGTTGATGATAATCCTCTGGATAAGCCAAACCAGGAACTTGAAAGCCAACTTGAAATAGTCTATGAAGATGAATGGCTTGCCATCGTCAACAAACCATCAGGAATGTTGTCAGCACCAAGCAAGATAAAAGCTCCTTGCGTCAGTGACATCCTCCCCTATTATCCAGTACATAGATTGGACATGTTTACTTCCGGACTTCAGATACTTGTGAAAAATATTGGTACGAAGACGAATTTACAACGGATGTTTGAAAACCGACAGGTAAAGAAATGCTATCGGGCTTTACTCGATGGAATGGTGGAAAATGACAAAGGAATAATCAGTCTGCCGCTGTCGTCGGATTATCTTAACCGTCCATGCCAACGCATAGACCACGAACACGGCAAAACGGCTATTACAGAATACGAAGTCATTTCAAGAAATGATGGTAGGACGCTTATAAACCTCTATCCTCATACAGGTCGCACTCATCAGTTAAGAATACATTGCGCAAGTTCTGAAGGTTTAGGATGTCCTATCGTTGGAGACGAATTGTATGGAAGAAAATCCAACCGCCTGTATCTTCAAGCCATATCGCTCAGTTTCAAACATCCTATGACCAATGAGCCGCTATCGATAAGTCTTAAACCTGATTTTTAAGCCCCAACCAGTCTTTGGATTAGGTTATCACTACTTAATTGTTTCAATATAAAAGCTCACAGGACGGAAACCATCGTTGCAACTAATCATTGCAGAGTTCGGATTTTTCATCCAACCATCATAAAAATTGCCTTCGCCTTTTGCCAAGGCCTCAACAAATCCTCTCATCGTCTTCCATGCTTCAGGACATAATCCACTGGGGCATTCTCCATTTTCACTTATCCAGAACTGACCTTCACACACATCACATGTATGCTCAATGGGATTTTCGTATTTTGCCATCAGGTCATCATACTGAATTTTTCGTATAGCTGTTATCTTAACTCTTTTCATAATTTTCGTGCAAAAATATAAAAAGATTGATGGTTGACGATTGATGACTGATGTTTTTTGGGATTTTCTATTAAAAAAACATAATTATCAATTGTCAATTATCAATTATCAATTAAAAAACGCAGTTTTTTTATACTTTTGCAAAAATTTGTGATTTTGAAAAAACTCTCATTCATATTAGCATTGCTGTTTGTGTCAGTTGCTGCATACGCACAATTCTGGGGTAATATTGACTACAAGGGTAATCCGTGGGTAAAAAATGTCACCTCACCTGTAAAAATCACTCATGGACTCCAAAACAGGCATTTGTCGGTATGGGCTTCACACGGCATTTACTACAACCTGACGCAAAGCAAATGGAAATGGCAACGTCCACCGCTTTTCTGTAGTCGCGAAGATTTGTTTACGCAGACTATTGTTATACCTTATCTCATTCCAATGCTTGAAAATGCTGGAGCTATAGTTTTTACTCCACGTGAACGCGATTGGCAGAAGAATGAGGTGATTGTTGACAACGATATGGGTGATTTAGCATCTTACTATGAAGTAAATAATGGTGAACAATGGGAGCGAACTGATTCTTTGGGATTTGCATTGCACTCAGGAACTTATCATGACCAGGAGAATCCTTTCCGGGCAGGCAGTGCAAGAAAGATTAAAAGCACGCCAAAGAGTAAATTGTCGTTTGCTACTTACCGACCAAATATTCCTGAAGATGGCAAATATGCTGTGTATGTAAGTTATCAGACTGTTGACGGTAGTGTGGATGATGCCCACTACACAGTGTTCCACAAGGGACAGCCTACGGATTTTTTCGTCAATCAGCAAATGGGTGGCGGTACATGGGTTTATCTTGGCACTTTTGAATTTGAGGCAGGCATAAGTCCACGTAATCAAGTGGTAATCAATAATTCCAGCAATAATAAAGGTGTGGTGACCACCGATGCAGTACGTTTCGGTGGCGGTATGGGGAATATTGAGAGAGGCGGTGAGACCAGCGGATTTGCCCGTTGCCTTGAAGGCTCACGCTATTATGCACAATGGGCTGGCATGAATTATGACATCTATAGTGTCTATTCTGGAACTGACGACTACCGTGACGACATAAATGCCAGGTCGCTGATGACTAACTACATAGGAGGTGGTTCTGTGTTTATGCCAACTGTTATAGGTACAAAGGTGCCAATAGAACTATCTGTTGCTGTGCATAGTGATGCTGGCTACCAGCCAAATGGTCGTGATACCTACGGCACACTTGCCATCTGCACCACAAAAAAGAATGAAGCCGAC
>JAZLEX010000218.1:0-7701 GCA_045615485.1 Prevotella sp. | reverse complement strand
CCATAAATGCAAGGACTGATTTCGTTGGCTTTCTTTACTGCTTCTTCACTCTGGAGAACATAAATCTTTTGAGGCTGGCTGTTTACAGCTGTCGGTGCCAGCTTGCCTGCTTCAAGAATCTTGTCGGTCTTCTCCTTTTCTACTTTTTTGTTCGAGAATTTTCTTACAGAATATCTCTCTGCTGCAATCTCTAAAAAATCTTTGTTCATGCCCTGACTTTTATTTGTAGTTTGAGCCTGTGCCGTAATACTTATCAGAATTGCTGCAACAAATGTCAACAGAGTTTTCATTTGAAATAGCGTTTAAGCAGACCTTGGAAACCACATCCATGACGAGCCTCATCCTTAGCCATCTCATGAACGGTGTCATGAATAGCATCAAGATTTAATGCCTTAGCTTTCTTAGCAATCTCCATCTTAGCTTCACATGCTCCAGCCTCAGCTGCTGCACGCTTCTCGAGATTGGTCTTTGTGTCCCAGCATAATTCACCTAACAGTTCACAGAACTTTGCTGCGTGTTCAGCCTCTTCAAAAGCATAACGCTTAAAAGCTTCTGCAACTTCAGGATAGCCTTCACGATCAGCCTGACGACTCATTGCAAGATACATTCCGACTTCGGTGCATTCACCAGCGAAATGGTCTTTCAAACCTTGCATTACAAAATCACCATCTGCGCCTGCTGGAATATCCTTTGCTACTCCAAGCACGTGTTCTGTTACAAAACCCAGTCCTTCGTCGGCAACTTCTTTGAACTTGCTTGCAGGAACTTTACATTGTGGACATTTTTCTGGAGGGGTGTCTCCTTCGTGTACGTAACCACATACCGTACATACCCATTTCTTTGCCATATTTGATTTTTTTAAAGTAAAACAAAATTTCTTTGTTGCTGCAAATATAACAAAAGGTTGGAGGTTGAAGGGTGAAAGATGAGGGATTTTTAAGTTTTTTTATTAAAAAAACATAATTGTGAATTATGAATTGTGAATTGTGAATTAAAAAACAAAGTTTTTTCTTATTTTTGCGGCAAATATGGATTCTATGCTTAAAATCTATTGTAAAAATACTCAGACTACAAAAGAGATTCCTGAAGGAAGCACTTTGCTGGAAGTATTGGATGCTTTTAATATAAAGAAGGAGTATCCTATCGTTTCTGCAAAAGTTAATAATGTTAGTCAAGGGCTGAAATTCCGCGTTTTCCGAAATAGAGACGTGGAATTTTTTGATATCAGCGACAGTAGCGCAATGAGGGTTTATACCCGTTCTTTGTGTTTCCTGCTGTGCAAGGCTGCCCGTGATTTATTTCCTGACTATAAGGTTCACATTACTCATTCTGTATCAAATGGCTTTTTCTGCTATCTCCAAAACAGGGAAGATCACAAGAAAATCCTTCATCCGTCGCAAGCAGTGCCTACACTCAGACTGCGCATGGCGGAGATTGTTACCGAAAGGATGCAGTTCCACAGGGCAGAGATTCCTGTGAGAGAGGCCATTGGCATATTCCGCGAAAGAGGAATGGACGACAAGGTGAAATTGCTTGAGACAACTGGTCAGGTCTATACAGATTTTTACACTTTAGGCGAGACTCCTGATTATTACTATGGCAGACTGCTGCCCGATGCAGGCTATCTGAAAGTCTGGGGACTGGAAGTTTACAATGACGGAATATTGCTGCGAATACCTGACCCAAAGCATCCGAATAAGTTAGCGGCTGTGGGCGCATATCCAAAAACGCTGGAAGTGTTTGCAGAAGATTACCTCTGGAATAATTATATGGGACTGGGTAATGTGGGCGACGTGAACCTTGCCTGCCAGAATGGTGAAGCCAGCGAACTTATTCAAGTGTCGGAAGCGCTGCAGGAAAAGAAGATTGTGAAAATTGCAGAGGAAATTGACCGCCGACACAATCATGAGAAACCAGTAAAGCTGGTTTTGATTTCAGGTCCGTCGTCGAGTGGAAAATCAACTTTCTGCAAACGTATCAGCATTCAGCTGAAAGCTTGTGGATTGCGACCTGTAAGTCTTTCTACCGATGACTATTTCGTGAACCGCGTAGAAACACCTCTACTCCCTGACGGGAAATATGATTTCGATAATTTCGACACTGTGGATCATGAAATGCTGCAAAACGATTTGTTGAAACTGCTTAATGGAGAAGAGGTGAATGTTCCTGAATATAATTTCGTCACAGGCAAACGCGAATATAATGGAAAACGCATGAAACTCACCGACGATTCAATACTGATTGTCGAGGGAATCCATGCGCTCAATCCTCGTCTCACGGACAAGATAGATGAACAATTGAAATTCCGTATTTTCATTTCCACACTGACAAGTATCAGTTTAGACGACCATAACACCGTTCCGCCTCTCGACAATCGCCTGTTGAGGCGAATAGTGCGCGATTATAATAAAGGTGCATTCTCTGTTCGCGAAACCATCCAGCAATGGCCAAGTGTGTGTGAAGCGGAAATGAAATGGATTGCACCTTATCAGGAAAATGCAGACATGATGTTCAATTCTGCCTTGCTGATAGAGTTTGCCGTATTGAGAAGTCATGCTGAACCTATTCTGGCTTCTGTGCCAAAGAACTGTCCTGAATATAGTGAGGCTCACAGGCTCTTGAAATTCTTATCGTATTTCGTTCCTGTGCCTGACAAGGAAATTCCACCAACGAGTATGCTCCGCGAATTTATCGGTAGCAGCTCGTTTACGTATTGATTTGTTGGGGATGAGGTTATGAGGTTGTACGGTTTTACGGTTGTATGGTTGTACGGTTGTACGGTTGTACGGTTTTACGGTTATATGGTTTTACGGTTATACGGTTTAAACTCAGGAGTTAAGGAGTTAATAAGTTAAGGAGTTAAGACATGAGCCTTGCGTATTAAATGGTAAATTATTTAAATTGTAAATAAAATAGTTATGTCAAAATTTAATAGAATTCTTTTAAAATTAAGTGGTGAAAGCCTCATGGGGAACCAAAGTTACGGCATTGATGTTGACCGTCTTAACGATTATGCAAAACAGATTAAGGAAGCTCATGAAATGGGAGTACAGATTGGCATTGTCATTGGAGGTGGCAACATATTCCGCGGATTGAGTGGGGCAAGTGCTGGTTACGACCGCGTAAAAGGCGACCAGATGGGAATGTGTGCAACAGTCATAAACTCATTGGCACTAAGTAGTGCTCTCGGTGCAATTGGTGTGAAAAACAAGGTGCTGACTGCCATTCGCATGGAGCCTATTGGTGAGTTTTATTCAAAATGGAAAGCTATCGAAGCAATGGAACTAGGTTATGTTTGCATTTTCTCTGCAGGAACGGGTAGTCCATATTTCACTACTGATACTGGCAGCTCATTACGTGGAATAGAGATTGAGGCTGACGTAATGCTAAAAGGTACGAGAGTGGATGGTATTTATACTGCCGACCCAGAAAAAGACCCGACTGCTGTGAAATACGATTCAATTACATACGATGAGATTTACAATAAGAATCTGAAGGTAATGGATCTTACAGCCACAACTATGTGCAAACAAAACAACTTGCCGATTTACGTATTCAACATGGATGTTTATGGCAATCTGAAGAAAGTGCTTGAAGGAGAAAACATCGGCACCTTAGTACACAACTGACCAACACCATCACTTGATTCTGGGTAGGCTTTTTTTATTTCCTTATTGCTGAGAGGATAAGATATGGAAATATCGCAAAGGCAAACCCTTTCGTGCGGAACAAAATCAGCAATAAGACTACTGAGATTATTACCAAATAACGCATCTCGTTGCCTTTCCAGCCGTAATGTTTAAACTTGAGCGACAGCATAGGGATTTCTGCCACCATCAGATAACTGGAAAATAGTATAAGCACAAGAATCAAGATTAATGATAGTTGTGGATTTTCTACAAGCCAATCATTAAATCCTACGACCAGTGATGCCCAGAATAAAGCATTCGCTGGAGTTGGCAGTCCGATAAAGGATGTTGTCTGACGAGTGTCAAGATTGAACTTTGCCAGTCTGAGAGCAGAGAATGCTGCTATGATAAATGCTAAATAAGGAATAATTATCTGCGCAGGATGGCATAAGCACAACGATTGGCATCCAACAAGAGTAGAAAGCATACTGAAAAGCATAGCCGATGGTGCCACGCCAAATGTAACGCAATCAGCCAACGAGTCGAGTTCCTTACCTATAGGGGATGAAACATTGCACAGACGGGCAGAAAAACCATCAGAAAAATCGAATATCGTTCCTATAATTATAAACAGAAACGCTGAAATATTATTGCAGTTCAGTGCCATTACCACCGCCACGCAACCTGATACAAGATTGCAGCATGTAAGTAAATTAGGGATATTGCTTGTAATCTTGTTCATTTGAGTTTTGCTATTATTGTTTGGTTGCCAGTTGTGGATTGTCCCATACGCACACATATTTCCGTATCAACAGGAAGAAACACATCAACTCGTGAACCGAACTTAATAAATCCAAGGTGCTCATCGATAAAGCAATCCTCATCAGGTTTTGCGTATGTAACAATTCTGCGAGCCATAGCACCAGCAATCTGCCGACACAATACCTGCTTACCTTCTGGAGTTTCTATCAGGCAATCTGCTCGCTCGTTTTCTTCACTTGCCTTCGGAAGCCATGCCTTGTGCCATTTGCCGTTCTGATGCCTTACCTCTATAACCTTTCCATCTACAGGAAACCAATTGGCATGGACATTCCATAAACTCATAAATATTGAAACCATCAACCTCTTGTCATGGAAATATTTCTTTTCATCCACCTCTTCTATGGCAACAATATTTCCATCAGCAGGTGCTACAACAATATTCTTGGTATCACCATTGAAATAGCGTATCGGACAACGGAAGAAATTCAAGATGATGCAATACGCAACGCCAAAGCCTAATACAAATAGATAAAAAGGTATTTTTGTATCAAAGCAACAATACAACGTAACAGCCACAACAACAATTAGGAAAGCACTAAGAAATAGTGTTTGAGTACCTTCCCTGTGGATGTGAAGTTTCTTTATTTTTTTCAGTTTTATTCCCATTTCGCCGCAAAGGTAAGAAAAAACTCTGTTTTTTAATTGATAATTGACAATTGATAATTGATAATTAAGGTTTTTTAATATTTTGCGGTTTTACGGTTTAGTCGTTTGGTTGTTTATGGTTTTCCAGATGCTTTTTGACTATGCTTTGGAGGCGTTGCATATTTTCGGAAGTGTTGGCAGCCAGCAGGCCTGTTGGAGTGGTTCCGTTTACTGGATTGCCCATCAAATCAGAAAATACTCCGCCCGCTTCGGTAAGTATGAGCGAAGCGGCAGCATAATCCCACGGACTGATGATGTATTCAAAATATAATTCGCACCGTCCCATGGCAATATAACACAATTCAGAAGCAGCAGCACCAAATCTACGAATATCATTGCATTGACGAAAGGTTTCGACGATAATGTCAGAACATGTCTGGGCATATTCCTTGTGATAAACGGCAAGCGCCGTACAGAGTATGGCATTCTGAAAAGGTCGGTCGGAAACATGAATCTGCCTGCCGTTCAAGAAAGCCCCCTTTCCTTTTTCGGCATAAAACAATTCTTCTGTACGTGGCAGATAGACAACCGACTGGATTATTTCGCCGTTATGATGCAGTCCCACACAAATGCCACATTGGTCAATACCGCGACTATAGTTGGCTGTGCCATCAATAGGGTCGATTACCCATGTATATTGGCGCGAAGTGTCGTGCACATCGGCTTCTTCACACAAGAATCCACTTCCTGGCAGCAAGTTGGATAATTCCCTGCACAGGAACTCCTGCACAGCCATGTCGGAAGAAGTGACAATGTCAGCATATCCACATTTTTGCGTGATTTCAAATCTGTCGGTCATCATAAGTTTTGATGCCTGTTTCACAATTGCTATTATTGAGTCAAAATCCATTTGCGAATATTATTTTACGCAAAAGTAGAAAAAAGGTTATGGGTTATGAGTATTGGGGTATGGGTTTTAAGTTTTTTTATTAAAAATTCCTAAAAACCCTCAACCCTCAACCTTCAACCCTCAACCTTTGTATATCTTTGCACCCCAAAATTAAAAAAAATGTCTTTAACTGTCAGAATATCGGGGCTTACCATCGGCTACAACAACCATGTCGTGGCAACTGACTTGTCGGGTGAACTTATGAGTGGTGAACTGACATGCCTGTTAGGAACGAATGGTGTGGGGAAGTCAACCCTCCTACGCACGCTTGCATGCATATATAAGAAACAATGTGCTATTGTGCTGACTGACAAACCAGATGTTCAGAATATGACTGTCTGGGAAATTGTCGGACTTGGTCGCAGCCTTTACACGGGATTTTTCGGTACGCTGAAAGACGTGGACAGAAAGGTTGTCGGACAGGCAATTGAGCAAGTGGGAATCGGCAATCTGGCAGACAGAAATTTTGCAGCTTTGAGTGATGGCGAAAAGCAAAAGGTAATGATTGCAAAGGCATTGGCTCAAGAGACAAAAATCATATTTCTTGACGAACCGACTGCCTTTCTTGATTATCCGAGCAAGAAAGACGTGTTGCAGTTACTCGCAGATATTGCGAAGAAAGATGACAAAGCAATACTGATGTCAACCCATGATTTTGAATTATCGCTGAACTATTGCCACAGGGTATGGATAATGGATTCGGAAGAAGGAATAATTCCATCACAACCGAAAAATGTGTTTTTCGATGATACAGAAAGAAAATTCAGAACTAAATAAAACCACCAAACTGCTACTTATTTGCAGCACCTTGTTTTGCGTGTGTCTGATAACCTCCAATGTATTAGAGACGAAGCAGATGCAAGTGGATTGCAGCATTTTGGGGTGCAATCTTTCGTTAGGTCTTACTGGCGGATTGTTAGTATTTCCCATCTCTTACATATTGAACGATTGCATCGCTGAGGTTTGGGGACTGAAAATTGCACGGATGGTGATTTGGCTTGGTTTTGCAATGAATATAGTGTTTCTGCTGTTCGGGGCATTGGCAGACATTATTCCTGGTGCGTCATATTGGACTATGCAGGAAGGATTTCATGCTATCTTCGGTCTGGCTCCGCGCATCACAGCAGCCTCGCTGATAGCTTTCCTTGGAGGCTCATTCATCAATGCATACGTGATGGTGAAAATGAGAGATAGGGCAAAGACAAAAAAAACAGAAAGCAAACTGTCGGGAAAATTCCAGTTCAGAGCTATTCTGTCAACAATACTTGGTGAAACGACCGACAGCTTAATATTTTTCCCTATTGCACTTGGTGGTGTGATCCCTTTGAAAGCTCTACTGCTCATCATGCTCACACAAGTAATTCTCAAGACTATGTATGAAATATTAGCCTTGCCATTTACAATGCGGTTGGTCAAGTATTTGAAAAGGAATACTTGAGGGTGGTAGGTACGGTTGTGCGGTTTTACGGTTGTGCGGTTGTAGGTTTTGGGTTGCGATACTTGAGAAAGTAATCAAAACGAAAAAATTATAAATTTATTAAAAAATCCTAAAAACCATCAACTATCAACCCTTATCCCTCAACCTTTTTATTATCTTTGCCACCAAATGCAAAAAAATACAACTATGATTAATGAAAACGTACCAACTCCGCACAATGCGGCAAAATTTGGAGAAATAGCAAAAACCGTTATAATGAGTGGTGATCCGCTCCGTGC
>JAZLEX010000217.1:0-3744 GCA_045615485.1 Prevotella sp. | reverse complement strand
CATGCCGATTCACACCTACCTGTTCACAATATGCTATTGAAGCTCTAAAGAAACATGGTCCAATAAAAGGACTTCTGCTTACTATATGGCGCATCCTGAGATGCAATCCTTGGGGAGGCTCTGGCTATGACCCAGTACCGTAGATAATTGATAATTAACTCTGACTACTGACATTAGGAATTTAGTTTTAGATTTTGCAACCTTTTGTTTTTCAGAATCATAAAAAATATAAATATAGTATGTGTGCTCAAAATTAAGGATTATGAAAAAAACTATTCTATTTCTTGCTTTAACTCCTTTTTTCTTTGCTTGCAGCAAAGATGAACTGGAGGTTGTTGTTCCTCCTATTGACAATCCCACGGATATCATCGGGATAGGCGAAAAGGTCACGAATCCTATTAATGCGGACTTATGTAAGAATGAAGCTGTGGCGAACGCAACGCTCTCCTCTTTGCGCCGAATATCAGATGTGCTCTATACGATGGATTATACCGCTGACATGCACCTTGATGATTTGGTCAATGGCAATTATCGCACAAGGGATGCTTTTGAAAATGCCTTCCAAAATATAATGTTTGAACCAGAAGGTGCCGAACCGATAGTTAATTCTGCCCCTAAGGCCTGCTCTGGTTTCGTATGCAATACCCCAGAAGGTGATCTCCTGCTGGGTCGCAACTTCGATGGTGCACATGGTCCGATGCTTCTGCTTTTTAACAGCGCAAATGGTTACAAGTATATTCAGTGTACTGCACCTAACTACAATTCCGTTCTCTATATGGGGGCGGACGGTCTTCACGGTGACGGTGTTCTGAGCGATGGCAAGACCCCTCTCCACCGCCTTATGCGCGTTCCTCTCGCCACTATGGACGGTATGAATGAGCACGGACTCTGCTTCGGTGCCTACCAGCTCCCAAACTTCGATGAGAACACTGACCCCTCCCTTTACGGCGAGAATTACACTGACTCCCTTTTCTTCGGCAAGATTACCCCTGACCGCCTCTATCAGAGTACGGGCAAGAATGCCATCTCTGCTTCACTTACGCACAACCTCATTCTTTCCAAATGCAAGACCGTGAAGGAAGTGGAGAAACTCCTGCGCTCCCATGATATGATTAATATATTGTCTAGTCTCAATGTGCACTGGATGATAGCCGATGCCACGGGTGACTGGGCAATTTTCGAATATTGGAAAAATGAGCTCTTCGTCATGCGCGAAAAGGAACTCTATGTCTATGGTTCAGTCGCAGGCCTCCATATGCCTTATGAGTGGTACAGCATCGAAAACTACTACCGCAGTCCCGAGCCTTTCCTTGCTTATCCGAACCCCATCACTCCTGCCACCGCTTACAACTGGCAGGTCAAAATGTCGGCCAAGATGCGCGTTGCTCACATGATGAATGCCTACAATCCTACAATGACCGAGAAGGAAGCCCTGCTCTGCCTACAGGAAGGACGCTACAACATAGAGGTTCCCAATGATTTCACCAACTGGTCCTGCGTTTACAATCCCAAAGAGTTGACCCTTATCTTCGCTCTCAGAAACGACCTATCGAAGGTATATACCGTTGATCTTAAGAAAGTGTTCAGATAACCATCAATTATGAAGAAGTCTGTTATATTCATTATGGGACGCTTACAATCCTGTACCATAGATAATTGACAATTGATAATTGATAATTCCCATAAAACCGCAAAAAATATGAAGAATTTTGTTGAAGAACTGAAATGGCGTGGAATGTTGGCACAAATCATGCCTGGAACTGAAGAATTGTTGCAAAAAGAAATGGTTACAGCATATCTTGGCACAGACCCAACGGCAGACTCTCTGCACATAGGTCATCTTTGTGGAATCATGATGCTCCGCCATTTGCAACGTTGTGGACATAAGCCTGTTATCCTCGTAGGTGGAGCTACGGGTATGATTGGCGACCCATCAGGCAAATCCCAAGAAAGAAATCTGCTCGACTCAAACACTCTCTATCACAATCAGGAATGTATCAAGGCACAGGTGGCAAAATTCCTTGACTTCGACAGCAAGGAGAAGAATGCAGCCATGATGGTAAACAATTATGATTGGATGAAAGATTTTTCTTTCCTTGATTTTGCCCGCACTGTCGGAAAGCACATCACCGTTAACTATATGATGGCAAAGGAAAGTGTGCAGCAGCGCCTTAACGGTACTGCTCGCGATGGACTTTCTTTCACGGAATTTACTTACCAGCTTCTCCAAGGCTATGATTTCCTGCACCTATATCAGACAATAGGTTGCAAACTTCAGCTCGGCGGTAACGACCAGTGGGGAAACATGACTACAGGAACGGAACTGGTTCGTCGCACCTTGGGCAATGAAACAGAGGCATTTGCACTCACTTGCCCACTTATCACAAAAGCCGACGGCAAAAAGTTCGGAAAGACAGAAAGCGGCAATATCTGGCTCGACCCTAAACGCACCACACCTTATAAATTTTATCAGTTCTGGCTCAATGTCAGCGATGATGATGCTGAAAAATACATAAAGATTTTCACATCACTCGACAAGGAAACCATTGATGCTTTGATTGAAGAACACAGGAAAGACCCTGGCTATCGCATCCTTCAGAAACGCCTTGCCCAGGAGGTTACAGTATTGGTACACTCTCAGGAAGATTATGAAACGGCAGTTGAGGCTTCTGGCATACTATTCGGCAAAGGCACGAAAGAAAGTCTTCAGAAACTCGACGATGCCACATTCCTAAGTGTATTTGAGGGAGTGCCTATGTATGAAATATCAAAAGACGAACTGAACCAGCAGGCAATAGAACTCTTCACCCAAGAGGCAAACATCTTTGCAAGCAAGGGCGAAATGAGAAAGCTTGTACAAGGAGGCGGAGTGTCACTCAACAAGGAAAAATTGGCTGAACCAGACAGAGTAATTACCGACACAGATTTAATCAACGGCAAATATCTGCTCGTACAACGCGGCAAGAAAAACTATTTTTTGATTACCGTCAAAGGATAAAGACTTAAAAAAAGTTAATTTCTATTATCAATTAATCCGCTTTGCGGCTTTTCTTCCTTGTGCTTCGCATCCTTTGGACTCGCGCTCCGCGTCTCGCGACCTTCCTTCGGAACGTTGACATTGTCTTCCTCTGTCGCGACTCGGCATAGTGAAAGTAAACTTTCTCTCTGCACTCGCTGCTCCATCGGTTCGCGCATCGGCATAATGCAAATGAATTTGCCTTCTGCTCTCGGTTTGTCGTCAGTTGTCAATTATTAAATAAACTTAATTATTAATTATTAATTGTTAATTGTTTATTTATTAATGCAGTTTTTTCTTACCTTTGCAGCCGCAAAACTTTTTTGTCCTATGGTGTAATGGTAGCACAACAGGTTTTGGTTCTGTTTGTAGAGGTTCGAATCCCCTTAGGACAACCAAAAAACTCCCCACATTTTCAGATATGGGGAGTTTTTTCAATTATTATTCGTATTAAGTTAGCAAAAGTTGATGTCATAATTTATGGATTTATGGATGATAGAAAGCACGATGATTATTGCACGATTTTCTCGCTTTACTTTCACGCTGAAGAATTAAAATTCTTTTTTCAACTTTCAACGTAACTACTTAGCCTTTTGGTTGTTTGGTCGTTTATGGTTGTCGGAGTATATGGAATTCTCGTGCAAACCGAACACAATGAAGTTTGCTTAATTGTTGAGGTGTAGCCGAGAATGGATGCGAAGTATCAATTATGTCGCCCATACAGGGCT
>JAZLEX010000216.1:0-8924 GCA_045615485.1 Prevotella sp. | reverse complement strand
AATAATGGCTCCTGTAGGCTCAAGAGAAAGCCTGCAGGCTGCAATACAGTCCGGTGCCGATAGTGTTTACTTCGGCATCGGTGCTTTAAATATGCGTTCTCATTCTGCAAATCATTTCACAATTGATGATTTGAAAGAGATTGCGCAAATATGCCATGATAATGACGTGCAGTCATATCTGACAGTCAACACGATTATCTATGGTGAAGACATAGCCACTATGCATGAGATAGTGGACGCTGCTATGGAAGCAGGAATCTCCGCCATTATTGCGTGTGATGTGGCAGTGATGCTCTATTGCCGTCAGAAAGGCATGGAGGTGCATTTGTCAACACAGTTGAACATTTCAAATGTCGAGGCACTGAAATTCTACTCTCAGTTTGCTGATGTGGTAGTGCTGGCACGTGAACTGAAATTAGAACAGGTGGCTGAAATCTTTCGTCAGATAGAGGAACAAAATATCTGCGGTCCATCTGGAAAGCCTGTCAGGATAGAGATGTTCTGTCATGGTGCTTTGTGCATGGCTATAAGTGGCAAGTGCTACATGTCGTTAGACAATGCTGGTCGTAGTGCCAACCGTGGCGAATGTATGCAGATTTGCCGCAGAGGATACATTGTTACCGACAGAGAAACGGGTGCTGAACTGGAGATTGACAATAAATACATAATGTCTCCGAAAGACTTGAAGACTATCCGCTTTATCGACAAGATGATACAGGCAGGTGTTCGAGTATTTAAGATTGAGGGACGCGCACGTTCTGCCGAATATGTACATACCGTAGTGTCCTGTTACAAAGAAGCCATCAATGCCGTTCTTGAAGGTTCGTTTACTGAAGAAAAGAAAGATGCCTGGGACGAGCGGTTGTCAACTGTTTTCAATCGTGGCTTTTGGGATGGCTACTATTTGGGACAGAAACTTGGCGAGTGGAACAAGAACTATGGCAGCAATGCCACGGAGAAGAAGGAGTATGTAGCAAAGGGAGTGCGGTATTTCAGCAATATCGGTGTTGCTGAATTCAAGATGGAGGCAGGCAGTATCAGAAAAGGCGATAAGTTGCTTATCACGGGTCCGACAACAGGCGTGATTTATCTCACAGCCGATGAGATACGCTTCGACCTGAACCCTGTTGAGGAAGCTGTTAAGGGACAGAATATCTCCATCCCTGTGCCAGCGAAGATACGCCCTTCCGATAAGTTGTATAAGTTAGTAGAAGTTAAGAAGTTAAGGAGTTAAGAAGTTAAGAAGTTAAGGAGTTAAGATAATTGCTTTATACCTTGAACCTTGAACCTATAAACCGTAAAACCGCATAACCGTAAAACCGCAAAACCGCATAATCGTAAAACCGTGAAAGTAAAGCAAAATAGCATAAAGGCATGGGTGCTGGCAGCACGACCAAAGACATTGGCGGCTGCGGCTGCACCTGTCTGCGTTGGTGGGGCGTACGCCATGAATAGTGCGTTTATCACCTATCAAAGTTGGATTCCTTTCGTGCTATGCCTGCTGTTCTCTTTCCTTATGCAGATAGATGCCAATTTCATCAACGACTACTATGACAACAAAAAAGGCTCCGACCGGCAGGATCGTCTCGGACCGGAACGGGCTTGTGCGCAAGGATGGGTGACAGAAAAAGCGATGAAAAAAGCTATTGTCATAACATCGGTTCTTGCTTGTTTTGTCGGACTGCCGCTGGTATATTTCGGAGGATGGGCTTTGATTGCCGTTGGTCTGGTATGCGTTGTTGGTGCATGGCTTTACACCACCCGTCTGTCATATCTTGGCTGGGGAGATGTCATGGTATGGCTGTTTTTTGGAATCATACCAGTAATGTTTACTTATTATCCTATGACAAAACACATAGATGCCTTCGTCTTCCTGTTAGGTGTAGCAACAGGTTTTGTCATTGATGATTTGCTGATAATCAATAATTATCGTGACCGCAATCAGGATGTAATAAGTGGAAAAAAAACTATTGTGGTGCGTCTTGGAGAGAGATTCGGACTACTGATCTATTGGTATATTGGCAGCATAGGTGCTGTGATGTCATACGTGGTGTTATGGTATAAGAACGACCCCTGGTGTCTGCTATTGGTGGTGTATCTGATATTCCATTATTTCACTTTCAAAAAAATGAAAAAAACCGATGGCAAGGCACTCAACAAACTTCTGGCTGAAACATCACGCAATATAATGATTTTTGCTATCGCCACCTGTATAGGATTGTTGTTGTAAATAAATCATGGCAGATAAGAAGCTCATAAACAAGATGTTTGACGACATTGCTCCGACTTACGACAGACTGAATCATCTTCTATCGTTAGACGTTGACAAGTCGTGGCGACGCAAGGCTGTCAGGACTATATTATCAATACAACCTAAAGTCGTAGCTGATTTAGCCTGCGGCACAGGCGACTTTGCCATTGCCCTTGCTAAAGCAGGAGTCAGCAAAGTCTTGGGGTATGATATTTCTGAAGGGATGCTGAAATATGGCAATGCCAAATTACGGAAAATGCTCCTCGACAAGCAAGTAATCATGCAACTGGGCGATGCAGAAAACCTACCGCTTGAAGATGATAGCGTTGATGCCGTCAGCATAGCATTTGGAATCAGAAATTTCGAGCATAAGGAGATAGGCTTATCCGAAATGCACCGTATCATCCGACCTGGCGGAATGGTGTGCATCCTGGAATTGTCAGTACCGCAGAATCCATTGTTACAGGCATTATATAAAATGTATTTTCTGCATGCACTGCCATTCTTTGGAGGTTTAATTTCTGGAAATAGACAAGCATATAAATACTTGCCAAATTCCGTTTTGGCATTTCCAAAGCCAAATGAATTTATGGAAATGATGCGTAATGCAGGTTTTAATAATGTCACAGCCAAAGCTTTTACTTTCGGACTGTGCAGGATGTATATAGGAAGAGTATGAAAATAAAAGAAATACAAGAAGAAATCATTGCTGAGTTCAGCGAGTTGGACGATTGGATGGATCGTTACCAATTGCTTATCGACATGGGCAATGAACTTGCGCCACTTGACGACAAGTACAAGGTGGAACAGAATCTTATCGACGGCTGCCAGAGTCGCGTATGGATAGTCTGTGAAGAAAACAACGGAAAACTTTTATTTCAGGCAGACAGCGATGCGCTGATAGTCAAAGGAATAATAGCCTTGATAATCCGTGTATTCAACAATCAGTCAGCTGATGATATACTGGATACCGAACTCGACTTTATAGATGCCATTGGACTGAAGGAACACCTCAGCCCAACACGCAGCAACGGTCTGCTGGCAATGATTAAGCAAATTCGTATTTATGCCCTCGCATTTAAGGTGTGTTCTATAAATTCTAAAATGTCATCTCAATATAATTTATAGAACCCACCTTAAGACAAAACAAAATTAAGTACAAGGTACAATTTAACTACCAAACGACTAAACAACCAAACAACCAATACATACTATTATGAAAAGAATTTTATTATTTGCTTTAAGCACTATGTTTTTCACATTCCACACTTTCGCAGCAAAGCCAATCACTATCACTCTTAATGCCACCAAAGGCGATACAGCTTTCATAAAGGTTTTTCCTGCAAGCAAGAAAACCTCTACAGGTAGGGCTGTAGTAATTTGTCCTGGAGGTGGATATGCTCATTTGGCAATGGAACATGAAGGTTACGACTGGGTAAACTTCTTCAACCAGATGGGAGTTGCCACAATTGTGTTGAAATACCGTATGCCTCATGGCGACCGCACACTTCCTATCCAAGATGCAGAAGACGCGATAAAAACAGTACGTCAGCATGCCACAGAATGGGGCATCAATCCAAACGATGTAGGTATCATGGGGTCATCGGCAGGTGGTCATCTGGCTACCACGATAGCAACTCATTCCACTGGCGATGCAGCACCAGATTTTCAGATACTGTTCTATCCTGTAGTTACTATGAATAGTGGCACACACATGGGTTCACACGATAATTTCCTCAGCAAAAATCCATCAAAAGAGTTGGAAGATGAATACAGTAATGCTCTGAAAGTAACTTCAAAAACTCCACGTGCATTTATTGTTTTGGCAAGCGACGATAAAAGTGTTCCTGCAGTCAACAGTGGAGAATATTATCTGGCATTATGCAAGAATAATGTTCCCGTAACACTCCATTCTTATCCTACAGGTGGACATGGCTTCGGATTCCGACCAACATTCAAATATCACGCCGAACTGCTTCAGGAACTTGCTTCTTGGTTAAGAAGTTGGTAAATATGGATTTAGGAATTTAGGAATTTAGGAAGTCACTGATTCCATAGTTCCTTAGTTCCCTGATTCCCTAGTTCCCTAAATAGTGTGGTCAGGTGGGAGTAGTTCCACATGTTTTATTCTTTGTCTGCGCCATGTATAGACGGCATGCAGATGACCATCTTCCGATTGTATGATTGAAGGGTAGGAATACTGACTTATCGGACTGTCCTCCAATGTTATCCAGTGTTTCCAGTTGAGTCCGTCTTTACTGATTAGTATTGAGAGCGGATTGCGATTGCCTTTTTGCTTGGTGGTCTCTATTGGCCAGTCGTTGCATATCAGAGCATAGCCACCACCTTTAAGACTGACTGCATCCAGTCCGCTGTTGTTGTTTGGAACATTAGTGAGTTCCAGTTTGCTCCATGTGGTTCCGTTATCGGTAGAGAATGTTCTGCCTATCTGTCGGCTGCGTGTGCGGCATAGGGCTTCTAACCTGCCGTCGGGCAAAAGCAGAATTGTTGGTTGTATGGCTTGAACATCTTTTTCTGTTGAGGAATCTATAGGTGCTGTGACATAATCTGTCTTTTGCCACGTTTTGCCCATATCATCGGAGTTTTCAAAATATAGTCGCCAGCCGCCTTTTTCGATGCTCGTAGGTGCTATTATCCGTCCGTTGTTTAAGATTGGTTTGTTTTTTACAGGACCGAGATAGTCGGTTTGCAGTGGCAGGCGTTGCGTCCATGTCTTGCCATTGTCGTTTGAGGAGCAGAACCAGCCTGTCCATCCCGCAACATTCGGACCAATCTTGAAGTAGAGCATCAGTTGACCATCAGGTATCTGGAACAACACAGGATTCCAGCAGGCATAACGCAGGGTATCGTTCATTACACCATCTGCCACAAGTTGCGGAACTGTCCAGATGTCAGAACCTTTTACCTTGCGACTTACATAGATGCAGACATCAGGATTACGCTCTTTTGTGCCACCGAAATATGTTGCCACCAAATCACCATTATTGCATTCAACGATGCTCGCTGAATGGCATTCTGGGAAGGAGGCTTGCTCGTAGAGAAACTCATTGCAGAGAATTGGCGAATCTTGAACCTTTGTCACCACATAGTTGTCAGGCAACTGGTTTGGTATGCCATACACCTGTGGCATCGGTTTTGGCAACTGGCAGGTGAGGTCGTAAGCACCTGAACCTAACTGCTTTATCGTGCCATCTGCCATATAGGCTTTGGCTGTGGTGTTGGCAGGTATTTCGATGTGCCAATACAATTTGCCATGCTCCTTTTTCCAGTTGCTTGTTATTTTTCCGTAGATGGAATAGTAGGAACAATCAATATTGTCTATTTCATCGACAGAAAAATCAGGTTTCAGTTCTATTTCCTTAAACCCTGGACTTGCTGCTCTAATGCCACCGGCATCCTGATACATCCATGTAACCAAGTCACCGAGCAGCATTACATGATTGCCACTGTTCATTGCAGGGTTGGCTGTATCACCATTCCACAATTCCCAGATGGTAGTTGCCCCACGCTCTGCCATGTAGCCCCAGGAAGGATAGTCTTTGTTTGTGGCGAGCAGCCATGCAATGTCACCGCGCCCCATGTGCCTCAATTCTTGCATAAGCCACTGAATGCCGATTACTCCACAGCAAAGATGTCCTTTATTGTCGGAAAGAATGGTTTTTATGATGTTTTTCTCAACTTCCTGTCTCACATAATCATCGTCAATCATTCCGAAAGCCAAAGGAAGAATGTTTGATGTAACCGTATTATTGCCATAGAAAGTGCTGTCAGGATGCAGCAGATGACCAGGAAGGTTGGTGGTACCTTTTGCTATATGCAGGAAAGTCTGATTGAATGCAGTTTTCGTTTCGGCAGCTTCATTGGCATAGAAGGCTGCATCGTCGGCAAGTGAGAGAATATTGGCAAATTCCTCCATAGTCTTGCACAACTTGTAATAATAAGCTGTAGAAATCAGTTTTCCATCAGTCTGTCGGGCAGGGTCTTGTGAATGTATGAGTTCCAGTTTTTCAGGAACTGTACACCAGTCGCCATATTTATCCTTTGTAATAAGTCCATCCTTGCCATATTGCTCTTTCATATAGGCGAGCCATGTTCTGACGGCAGGGTAGTGTTTTCTTATTGCTGCATCGTTGCCATATTGCTGATAGAGCATCTTCATTGAGAAAGGCAGAGCAGCTGGCCAGGTCATATTGTCGGAATAATAGTTCCAGAAAGCAGGTGCTACGTCAGGAATGCATCCATCTTCGCGTTGTGCCTCTACGATGTCGCAATCCCATTTCTGATAAAGGTTATTATTGTCGAACAGGAATGCTTCTCCAAAACAGCCGCCTGTGCGATCGCCCAACCATGGTTGGCGCTCATCACGCTGTGGACAGTCAACAGGCATACCTTTGTAATTGCTGAGAATACCCCAGAAGGCATTATGATGAATCTGGTCAAGTATCTTGTTTTGTGAACTGAAACTGCCAGTCTCCGCCATTTCATCGCTTACAACCTCGGCAAGGAAATCAGAGACAGGGGTGAGGGATGAGGGGTGAGGGGTGAGGGATGAGGGTTGAAGGTTGAGGGTTGAAGGTTGAGGGTTATCGTTATCGTTATCAGCCTGTGGTGAGCCTGTCGAACCATCATTTTCGTACGAAGTCTTAACTTCGACATACCTGAAGCCATGATATGAGAACACAGGACTCCACCATTTACCTTCGTCCTGTCCGTTGGAAATGTAATAGTCTGTGGTTTGTGAATGGCGTAAGTTTGCTGTGTAGAGATTGCCCGATTCATCAAGTTTTTCAGCATATCTGATTATGACAGTATCTCCTTTTGCGAGTTTTGGTATGCGGAACTTCACCCATCCAGCAGTGTTCTGTCCAAAATCGATAATTGCTTTGTTATCTTTGGAGCAGACAGATTTAGGAGTGAGTGTCTTTACAACCTTCATGCCGTTGGTCATTTCGGCACGCAACGTACCCATAGGTATGGCTACACGTTCAGCTTTTGCCCATGCAGCATCATCATATTCCGCCTTTGTCCAGTCGCCCAAATCTTTGTTGGCATTGAATATCTCGCCGTCATATTCATTATTTGAACGTATCGGACCATCTGGATTTATTTTCCATTTGTCATTAGAGGAAATAACCTTTCTGCTGCCATCAGCAAATTCCAGAATCAGGTTCAGACGGAGTTTCGGATAGCCGAAATTGGTTATCTTATATGGTTTTTTCTTTTGTTGCATGGTGTAGTAGCGTCCATTGCCGAGCACTACTCCTATACAATTTTTCTTCCCAATTTCATCTGTTACATCATAGCAGTTATACATGACCGTCTTGCGATAGTCGGTAGGAATAGGCGCCAGAACCCTGTCACCGATTCTCTTGCCATTGATATAGGCTTCATACATACCTAAACCGCTGATGTAGAGAGTTGCTTTCTGGATTGCTTTATCAGTATTAAAGGTAGTGCGCAGATAGCGTGCAGAAAGTCTGGAATGGACATCTTCCACATCCCAAGGCATAGCATGGTCCAGTCCAATCCATTGCCCCTGCCAGTCGGCCTCTTTCAGCAATCCCACGTTCCACATTGCAACATCGCTCCAACCAGTATTGCCCTTATTAGTAGAAACCTTGACTCTCCAGTAGCAGCGTGTGTTGCTCTTGAGTGGTCTTCCGTTGTATCTTATCCACTGCGATTCATTCGTTTTTGCCGTTGTATCCCACAAATCACCTTCGCACTTTGCAGCTTTTTCCTCCGTTGAGGCTACGATGATGTGATAAGCAGTCTGCATCACATTGTTTTTCTCCGAAACAATCTGCCATCCCAATCGAGGCGATTTGCTATCCACACACATTGGATTCACAAGATGTTCTGTTGTCAGGTTCACTACATCCTGTGCCATTGCATAGCATGAGCAAATGCCCAAATACAATAAAGTAAAGTAAAAACGTTTCATGTTATTTTAGAATTTATAGAGCCCACTATTAATGGTTATTTTATTTGCAAAAGTAAAAAAAACTTCAAAGTTCATGGCTCAAACTTTAAGGTTTTAAGTTTTTTTAAAGATTTTTGCGTTGAAAAGTAACTACTCAGCCTTTTTGAACCAAGGAGACAAGTACGTCTGACCAACATCGGCAACTATAATATGAAATTATGTAGTTTATCCTGAGCCTGTCGAAGGACACCTACAGCGCTTTAGAGGACTACCGATTCAATTACGTAGCGCTACCGCACTACGCTATGTTATTACGCTCCTACAGAGCTTTTATCACAAAAGTCCTGAACCAACTTTTGCAGACGTGCAAAAGTAGAGCTTAGTGAGAGCAGAGACAAAACTCGTTTTGACTATGCCGAGTCGCGACATTGGAAGACAAAAGTCAAAGGACGGTATAATATAGCACAGGGTGATTAACCCTGTGTATGAGGACGTTATCTCTCATTTAAGCCCTGTATGGGCGACATAATTCAATTTACAATTTACAATGTACAATTTAGAAATACTCCGACAAGCATAAACGACCAATCTACCAAACAACCAACCTCCTATGAGCTATCGTGAATTTTGGGAAACCCTTTCATCAGAGTATGAACTGGGCGAGGCAAAAGCCATCACAAGGCTGGTGTTCGAGAAGGCTCTCGGACTATCTCTCGCTCAAATCTATTC
>JAZLEX010000215.1:0-11366 GCA_045615485.1 Prevotella sp. | reverse complement strand
CAACAGCCTCACTCTCAACCATGACAAGGACCTTCGCCTTCCGCTGACTCCCAATGCCACGTTTCAAGGGCGTTTCGCCATCAGAAGGATCCTCGGTGGTAAAGTACCCCTCGTCGAGTTCGATGGTGTCGCTCAACTTGTATTCCCCGTCCCTTTGGCCCATTACGCTTCTGAGTTTGTGGAGCATCTCCCAAATAGGCTGATAACGCTTATGCCCGAGCTGCCGCTGCAGTTCTGCTGCTGAAAATGTTTTCTTCGTCGATGTCAGAAGGTGCATGGCCGTGAACCAATACATCAATGGCAGATTGCTGCCATGCATCACCCTCCCGGATGTCAATGTGCTGACATGATGGCACTCGCAGCATATCCATGGGTGGTTGTATTTGTCCCAACGATGCTTTTTCCCTCCACATTTGGAGCATACTAGGCCTTCCTGTTCTCTGCGCTCTTTTAAATACTGTACGCAATCTTCCTCTGTGCCAAACTTTTTATTGAATTCAAGAAGCTTCATTATTCGGATAATTTGTGCTGCAAAGATACAGATTATTTTTGAATCCGACAAAAAACATCACCTAATTACGGATAATCATTTTATTTTATGAGATCACAAAACATCATGAGAATTATTCTTAAAAATAAATAGATAATTTTGAGAATTATTCTTTGATTATAACTATTTTTTTTGAGAATTATTCCTTTGCTAAAGATTTACAACCCCTCAAAATGATAATGTTCTATAATATCCTTTGGTGGAGTTGCGTATGGTTGTATATTTCAATTTTCGTCCTTATTCTGTGTGCTACCTTTATCCTTGAGTCGCTTGATGGCTTTGTCAAAATCACTTTCGAGTAATCGCATCTCACGTTCACGGTAAATCTCAAATTCACGTTCTGCTTTTTCTATTGCTTATGTGTGAGAGATAGATCCATATCCTTCAAGAACATTCTTTCGTAGACGAAGTATCTGATCATCGAGTGCCTCTATCCAGTTCGCCATCGTCATGGGATTCTGCTCCAAAGCTTGGAATTCTGCATAGTCAAGGAATTGTGAGGTCAACAGGTTTAGGCGCTGGAGTTCAACTTCCGACAGATAGTTCTTTGCTATTTTCACATCGTCACGCGTCACATAGTTGCCCTTGAAGTTTGTCATCCCCACAAATGGCTTCTCATTGCCCACACGTTCGTAAATCAACTCTGCTGCAGTATGTTCATGTACAGCATAATGCATCTTATTTTGCACAGTGGCAAAGAACAACTTTGTCATCTTGGCGCGAGGGTCATAGTCAACCGAAGTGGAGTAAATATCCGTCACCTGCTGATAGAAGTTTCGCTCGCTGCTGCGGATGTCACGGATACGCTGGAGCAACTCTCTAAAGTAACGGTTGCCGCCCTGCTTCAGTCGCTCATCGTCCATAGCGAAGCCTTTCTGTATGTATTCATGAAGGCGTTGTGTCGCCCATCGGCGGAAACGTACGGCCACCTGCGACTGTACCCTGTAGCCAAGGGAAATGATCATGTCCAGATTGTAGTGGTCGATCTCTCGCTTTACGTTTCTTGAACCCTCTTGGCGAACTAGAAAGAATTTCTTTCGAGTTGCCCCATCTTCCAATTCTCCATCCGCATAAATGTTGCCAACATGAAAGCTGATGTTTTGTGGAGTCGTAGCATAAATCTCTGCTAAATGCTCACGTGTCAGCCAAACATCCTCGTCGGCAAAGCGTACGTTGACCGACACCTTGCCCTCATCGTCCTTATAGAGAATAATCTTATTTTCTTTATCGTTCATTGCTTTTATTTGTGTAGTATATCAACCTCTATCCATCATTTTTCGCCAAGTGCGGATTCTTCCTGGTCCTTAATCTTAAAGACCTTATCTTTATCTACTCGTTTGTAGGAGATAAATATGCGTGCCATAACAAATATATGATTATTCTTCAATAAATGGTTTTAGATACTTGCCCGGACTTGTCTGTCATAATTTTTTACTTCTTTCCTTGCGGCTTACCTCCAGAAGGAGCGGCACCACCTGCCTGTGAGGACTTGGCGGCAGATGCACCTGCTCCAGACGCGCCTGTGGTTGTTGTGAGTCCCAGCCAATCATTCAATTCCTTGCCTTCATAGCTAAGGATGACATTGGTAAGAGGGTCGGTGAAAGTCTGCACCCAACCCGTTCCTTTATAAGCTGTTACGATGCTATTCCAAGCCGTATTCAAAAATGAAGCCTTACGTTGGCGTGCCTTGATTGGTGTCCATTCTGCCTGCCATTTTGCTTTGTCAAATTTTTTGAAATCCGGTATGCTGGCGAATGCAATCTGAGGTCCGTTTCCTGACTGGCGAATAGCGATCTCCTCGTTTTTATACTTATCCTTGTAATAGTATTCATCAACAATCTTGCAAGACTCATTGACATCCATCTCGATGCGATATTGTCCTGTGCCCCATGTGCTTGAATAAGAGGTTCCATCGTTGGTACCTGTAAATGATCGTGGAACAATGAAGCAGTCGCCTGTCACATTCACTAGTTTTTGGAATCGTGGATCATTTTTCTTGTAAACAAATACAGAGTCCCCATTCAACACCGTAGGGTCTATCCGTGCTGTAATGGTAAATTCGCCTAACTGCTGGTCGTTTGTTACCAGAATAGCCTCATTTATCCATGAGGAATATATTCGAGCCTTGATAGTCAATGTGAGATTCTTGCGTTTGGAGAAGTCAAAGGGGGTGATTGTTTCCAATGAATCGTTCGGCAAACCACAGTATTTTGGATTAAACATCAGAGAGTCAACTTCTACCATAAACTTAGAGTGATTTACGATGCTACTTATGCCGGCAGAGTCTCTTAGCATACTACAGAACACGTAAAACACTTCTTCTCCATGATTGGCATTACCGACCTCTTCAAGGTAATGATGACAACCGAACCCTTTGAATTGTATGTTTTGCGGATCCATTGCTCCAAGTGAAGAGGGAGCAGAATAGAAATCCTTAATTGTTGATTCCGACTTTAACTTCCGGCTAAGCGTGCAATGCGATTTTGCGGCATTATACCATTTTTTCGAGTCACCTTTCATTGCTTCAATAATATAGTTTGCGCCGACACTTAGCAGATTAGACGAAGCATTTTGCGTCTTTTGCACAAAAGCAGTACCAAATCCTTTGGACAATGCTGTAAGAAATGCACTCTTTTCACCACTGTTTTCTGCATTCGCTATTATTGCCGATGCCTTTGCTCTATCTGTAGCAATCTCCATATCAAGATTATGCTCCAATATCGCAGAGGGATTTTCAAGTTCTACAAGCACTTGATACTTACGGTTCATGTGACTGCCTTTCTTAGCAGGTGCGTCTGTCTGTGCCATTGTGTTCAAGGAAGCAATGGCAACTAGCAATGTAATAAATTTTCTCATATATTTATAAGTTTTTGAGGTTTTAAGATTGTGAGCGAACCATCCATTAAACATTTAAACTATTATTCCCATACATCGATGAGAAGATATGGGCATGAATGCTCTGGGGTATTGTAGTTGTTCCTACTGACAATCGATATCTCATCATTTTTCATCGTACCACCATTGTACCTTAATATAAAACTTTCCGTGGTGTATGTTTTTGTCAAAAGATCATTTCTAGCGTGATTGAATGCTGTATGGACAGATTCGCCTTCTCCTATATATTTATATAAGGTGGTAAAGAATATCCTTGCTGATTCTACGTTTACGCTCCATAGAGTCATAATCAAGCCCTTTGCACCGGCACTCTTGAATCCGCGTTGCATGCCATACACACCATCTGCGGTAATGTGACCAAGTCCTGTCTGGCAAGCTGAGGTGGTAACAAGTTCCACATTTTCGAGATTAAGCCGTGCAACTTCCCTTGCTGACAGGAGCCCATCCTTGTTGAAAGCATCAAACTGCTTATCACGAAGGTGTGTTCCTGCATATGATAATGCCAGCACACTTTGCGACAAAACATCTTTTGATGAAGATGCAAGGAGTTCGTTATATATCGCCTTATCGCCACCAAAGGAACCGTGTGTGGATATATGCAGTATCGGATATTTGTTACAATTCTGATAGAATGCCTGTTCCGTTGCGTTCAAGCTGTCAAGATACAAATCGTCAGGATTGTTCCGATAATAAATAATGCTGTCGCATTCCATCTTTGCTCCTTTCATATAAGCGAAAGAAGTGCCTTTCTCCTGGAAAATGCTGAAAGCCTCCGCATCATTACCCGGATTGGATGGTTTGTCTTTATCAATATAGTCATATACTATACCACCAAGCACAAATGCGGCTCCATTCTGGATTTTCTTCGCATCAATCTTATTTCCCTCAACCAGCACTCTTGTAGAAGAAAGGCGATAGAAACTCTTGTCCTGAAGTTCTTCGGGCAACATGTATTCAACAGCAAATTGATGCAGATATCCGTCAGCGGAGAAGTACACCTTCTCGCTGTTTCCAATTACTGATATTAACTCTTTATTCCAAATGGCATCACGTATCTTCTCATCCTCGTAAATCTCATTCTTAAAACTTCCATACGTTGATTCCAGAAGAGTACTGAGAGAGAATAACGAGTATTCAGGATAATATTCAGCCAATTCATCTGCATTACAAACATATACGAACTGTGGTCGGCCTGTCTTCTTAAGAATTAAGGCTCCGAAATGCATGGAATCACGTTTCTCATATTCAACAAACTCTATTGCGCATCCTTTTGCTGGCAATGCTTTCTGCACATCTTTCCATGTATAGTTCAATGAAGTGAAGAAATTTTTCCGACGACCATCAGCCGTTAACGTTTGCAGGAGTTTCTTTTCGTAGTTTTCAGCAAATGATGTCTTATTGCCGTCAAGAGCATTCTGGAAATCCTGCTGTTTGAGTTGCAGGAGTTTTGCCTCTTCACCTTCTGTGAGCAGATTCTCAAACGAGCGGGCCATCTGAAGAAGCATACCTTTATTATATAATGTGACGTCGTAAAGAAACTCTGGATTACGCTTTTCCAGCATATAGCAGTCAACCACGAACGGGCGTTGCAACATCCAATATTCCTCTCGCTGGTCGGCAGTCATTTGCAGGAAGTTACTGTTGACCTCCTCTTTGATTGCTTTGAAATACGACTCGTACAAGGCGCTTGCATCCAAGATTTCAGTACCATATTCCTCGTTTTGAAGCAATAGGATTTTTGCTCTTCTTCGTTTAAGCTCAGGCAAATACTTGTCATTCTTAGGGAGTTTTGATATTATGCCATCAATAGTGTTTAATGCTTTACGGAATGCGTATGTACGTGCCTGGCACATTGCCAAGGCTGATTGATATGTAATATTCAGAGTGTTATCGTTTGCTTTTGTGAATGACTCCTTTGCGTTGGAGCCTACTGCAATGTGAGTAAGACTATTATTAGCAGCTTTCTCTATATATTCCAAGGCCTCTTCGTAATTCCCCAGAGTATATTCCACCTGTGCCAACTCTGCATAGACGGTTAACTTTGCCTGCTCATCGTGAGCCATTTCATAATAGTCTATTGCAGAACTATAGTCATCACGGGCATCGTAATACATCAAAGGGTTGTTTGCTCCACAGACATAATTGTAATCGCCACGGACCTTATAAAATGACGCAATCTGCCAATAATATTCTTTGCTTTTGCTCATGCCATTGTCATATCGCTCATTAATGGCCTCAACATGTTCCGTACATGCTGACTTCATCTCTTCCAGCAGATTTACCATATAGGCACATTCTGCTTCACTAATAAGAATATTCTGATAGAGAATGAAATCTTCTGTGTTGGGAACAGTAGCAGGCGTATAACCTTTCTGCCTGACATATTCCACAATTTCACTATGCAGGACTTTCAGAGAATCGAAAGCAGCCATATAATGACCTCTGCCGTTGATTTTCTTTGCATAGTCGAAACGGGTCTCAAAATTGCAAGAAGAAAAAAGTGAGGCCTGTTCCTGTGCATATGACTGCAGAATAGCCAATGCCAGGAAAATCAATATGGAGAGGATTCTTTTCATTTATTGCCAGAATTATAGGTTATTACTGCAAATGAGGCATTCTTGGTTCCTGTATTCGTAATCTCGAACTCGTAATTGCCACGTTTGCCAACAGCCACAGAATAATAGGAAATGCCGTCTTTTATTGTGTGTGCTTTCTGTTCTTTCCCATCGGTTATAAAGACTGCCGTATATGATTGTTTCTTGTCGAAAGGAACGATTGCTATTTGTTGGGAGCCTTTGTGCCCTTTGACATTATAGAGAATTGATTTGCCAGCCTTGGCTGTGAGTTCTATGAACGAATATTGGAAGTTAGGATCAGCACTATGCTTGAAACGCCCACCAACATTGATGATAGCCTTCTCGCGTTGAGCAATCTCGACTGCAATGTCATTGATGCCGAACATATTCACTTTATCACCGTATGTGCATTCGTTGGCATCAAATTCCAACTCGTCCATGAGTGTCCACTTCGTGTCGGCTTTCAGCTCATTCAACACCTGTGTACGCTTTCCCTGGTCACGCATCGTAATGGTAAGGCGGATGAGCTTTTCCATTTCCGCATTATACTGGGCAGAGACTGTTTGTGGCATAGCCAGCATTACTATTATAGCAATACCTGCCATTACCTCCGGCCAGAAATTGTATGTCTTCATTCGGATTTGTCTGTTCTGTGGCTTCTTATACTTCAGGTTATCGTTGTTGGATACGTATTGCTCTACCATTGAAAGCTCTTTTTCCGCAATCGTGACAACCTCCTTTGCGGAAATCCTGTCATCTTCCCTGTATTCAAGGCATCGTTTTGTTAATGTGCTCAATGATTTTGACGCTTTGGATTCGCTGAACGACGGGAGAGGTGATAATTCACTCTGCCCTTCTTTGCCTTTGCCTCCAAATGGGGCCGTTCCTGTGGCTAACTCATAGATGCAAGCGCCAAAGTCCCATATATCAGCAGAAACTGAGCCATTGCCATCACCGTTTCCAAGAAGAAACTCTTTTCCTGAGACGATTATATTGCCGAGGGTTACGCTACCATGTGCTCTCTTGGTCTCATGAATACAAAACAACTGGCTGGCGATGTCTTTTACGAATCGCCATAATGTCAACTCTGTTATACAGCCGACGATAGTTTCAGCAGATATGTTATCTGCGGTATTGCTTTTTCTCATTTGCCTCTATTGGGTTATATTGTGAGATTTCATTTGCAGGCACGGCATAGAATGTGTTCTTGCTGTCATCGAAGTCATCTATCTTTGAGAACACACCGACCACAAGCATCCTTCCGTCCCTCTTTTCGATGACAGGTGCGCCACTATATCCAGTCGTGCCATTGACTTTCAGCTGAATACATTCTTTGCTGATATCACTTCCGCGTAATACAAGTGCTGCTTCCTGGTACTCGCAACGGTTGCCATGAATCTTCTTTGGAAATCCATATATTCTGACTCCAGACTCTTCTTTGTCCTTGATATCAGAAAGATACTCCATGGTAGCAAGTGTCAGTTCTCCCTTATGCTTTGTCTTGATGAAAGCGAAGTCTCCGAGTTCAACATCCTTTTTGTGGTACAAAGGATAGATTACACGCCATGGCAGACGCTCTGTCCCCATGTGTGAGATAATATCACGGGAACGATTATACGAGAACTGATCGGAAGTGAATGTATCGATGCAAGTACCGTCACTTGTTATTATCTGGCATTTGGAAACAACCCTATACAGCGTATCCGCCTGCTCCAACTGGCTCCGCTCGGCAATTACTGCCCAATAGACATCTTGTGGCAGATCTGTCAATGTCGTATTGTCTTCCCAGCCATTGAAGTCCAACCATGGCTCCACGCAATGACGAGCGGTAACTATAAGACTGTCTGTTGTCAGGAAGCATGTACCGACCGATTTATTTTCCAACAGGTATGAATCAACATCATGGTATTCCCCATCCTTGTCTTCCGGGGTATGCCTTTGAAGGATTACTTCTTCTACTTCCAGTTTGCATAGTGAGGCACGGATCGCGTTGTCATCGCCACTCGTAAAGGAGTTCCTGTTTTCCTTCAGCATCGGATAGCCTATGCTGATGGCAAGTATAGCAAAAAGCGAACAGCACCATATCACAATCTGCTTCTTGTTCTGTCTTGATGTGTGTCGTATGATTCCTTGTACCTCCACATAGTTGTCGTCGTCATGTACGTTGAACACGAATGATATACCATTCAATGATATGACATCTCCATCCGATAGATGGCAAGCACAATCCAAAGCCTTGTCATTCACCTTTACCGGGTAGAAATCCGTCTGCTTTATCAGAATCCAGCAATCCGATTCCGTTGCTTTTATCGTGCAGAAATTCTGAGGAAGCAAATCATCCAGGCATGGCAGGATAATGTTGGATGAGTTGAGCTGTCCAATGGTCAATGGCTTAACGGCATTGCAGAAACATTCTCCAGCATGCAGGTTGCCATAATTGTTCTTGACGGTCAGGCTATAGTATTTCATACGGCACCTCCTTTCTCTTCCTGATATGCGATGAGGGGAATGCTTGCCGAGAGACAGATATCGTACGTGTTCACGTTCTTTCCGGTATCATCCGCACGCAAGTCTTTGTATGCACGCAAATCGTAATGAACAAGACGATTCTTGTATTCTCCTTTCTTGCTGATGTCTGCCTCAATGTCCGCTTGCTCTTCATCAGTACAAGGACGGAAACCAAGAAGCATCTCCTCTACGTTCCATCTATTGTGTTCAACTTCCGCGATAACGTCTATCTCCTGCTTGGTTATGGCATAGAAAGTATCTATTTTGTCTGCTGAATGACCTAGCGAACGCATTTTTGTTGCAAGAGTCATGGCGTTACAAATGTTGGAATATCTCTTTATCGCCTTCCTGACATTCAGCCAGCAGGCATCCGCATCTTTGTCGTCTATGTAAGATGGTGCTGTTATGCAGCCTTCAGTCTCGGATGCGATATTGTTGTTATAGCAATATTCATAAACGCTATTCACTCTTTTCGCCATCTTGAGCAATGGCAAGTTGATATCATAGCCACAATCCTTCATACCAATCATAATGACATTTTTCATGCGAGGGGACTGCGATACTATGTTCTTCATCACGCTTGTACTTTGTTTTACATATACAGGGATTTCCTGGTTGCAAAGCAAATCGGCTATAAGTGTCGCTTCGGGCAGGTTTGTTGAGTCATCGTTATAGCAGAGGGCAATGGATAGTACCTGATTCTCATCGTCTGCCCAGCCTTGTAGTTTATCCTGAACAACGAGATCGTGAATGGCACCGCTGACAAACTCCCACTCAACATCAACGAAATCCTCACGCAATCCTTCATACATCGGTTTATGAAGGTCGCATTGCTGCTTGGTCGTGTCAATATGTCTGTAATAGGAGTTCTCCATCAACGGTCTGTGCATACTGATGAACTTCTGACTCCATTCACTCATATCGTTGTCGATGATGGTTATTCTTGTGCGGAGCGAGTGGTTGCGGGTGTAGTTGGGATAATGAGCAACAAGTGTCGCATGTTCAGCTAATGCAATTGTAAGATTGGAAAGTCCAAATATAACGAAGTGAACTACATTGTTGCTTTCAAAAGTTATCGGTTTATAATCAAGTCCGGGGAATCTATAATCTACGTAATTTTGGCAGAGAACGTTTTTTGCCCACAAATCCTCAATAGTGAATGCATTAAGTTCGAAACGCCGATGCCAATCGTCATTATATTCACGAATGCTTAATAATCGCAATAATTCCTGACTTTGTAGCAACAAATGAACTGTAGGGCGAATCGTGGACACATCTGAAATAGACTCTGCAATGGTCTCTACAGACCTGATTGCATCTGCGTCATTATCAGCAGAGGACAAAACGACAATATCACACCATGGAGTCTGTAACACACTCTCAGTCAGTCTTGGAACTTCCGTGATTTCACATTCCTGCTGTACAAACTGATTCTTTATGCTTTCTTTTATTGGATGCTCACCAATAATTAACACTTTTCCTGGCTTACTCATGACTTTTTTCCAAATATGCACTTGGGACGTATGCTGTTGCAATAACACACAATCCCTCTATAATAATTGCTACTCGTTGCTGTCCATGCCAACGTGCCACCTTGCCTTCGATGCCCTTAAATTCGCCCTTGATTATAATGACCGAATCACCTTCCTTGAACTTTTGCACCATCTCATCAGGAACAAAGCGTATGTCCTCTGCCTCTGCCTGACAAAGAATTTGAAGGCTTTTAATCTGTCGGTCGGGGACTACGAGAGGCTGTTTGACGATCTTAATTCCTTCATGGTGAGACTCATAATAGAAACGGAGGAATGGAAGATTTACATTGTCAAAGGCATAGGTATTCACCTCGTCTTCTGTTCCATACACAAAAAAGATGTTTGGAATGCGGCTTACATCAACAATGGTTTTCTTGCCTTTGATGACTCTTTCCTGTTTGATTAGAGGCAAGAAAGCTGTCCCGCCGTTAGAGACAATAAAGTCGTAAGCTTTCTGCTCACGACCATAGGTTGTACGCATTGCGTACCAATGTTTAGTTGCTGATGGCGCATTATTGGTGGACACCCCTGTATTTGAGTTCTCTTCCGACAGCAGCTTTTGAACTTCGGGGAGGGCATTGAATTTAACTCCAACGCAGGGAGGGATGTCACCACCTCCAATCTTATTCGCATTAAGCAATGCGTTACTGGACTTGTCCTTCATTTACGTCTTTAGGACATCTGTATAGCTTTATTCTAATCGCAAGCCGCGCTTCTTTAAGTGTAGTTTTCGTCTTGCTGAAAATCCTTGCTTTAGCATCTTAATTTCATGCTGATTATCAGCATTATACTAATACAATTCTCTGCCTCTAACCTCATTAAAATCTTTGACTTCAGCTCGGCGTGGACTTCAATCGAACCTTTACTGTTGGCATTTCACTGGGGTGTCATGCCTTCCAATTCAGTTACAATTCAAGAAATCAGCGGCAAAGATAACAAAAATTTACTAACTAAAAAATTTTTTTCTTAAAAAGTTGTATTTTTTCAAAAAAAATATATTTTCTCTTCAAGCAAGCTTGCCAATGGGTTGGTGGTCATCGGTGTAGATTGTAACTTAAAAGTGTACCACCCCTAATAATTGAAAAGTGTACCACTAACCATAGAGAAATAATATCCGTAAGACTATAGTCCTTCTGTCCTTTGGAGTGGAGGCGTAGCCGTAACGGAAAAGGACAGAAGGACAGCATTAGCATTGTCGTGTGTCCCTGAAAATGTTTAACTTTGCACAATAAATCTAAAAACATTAAATGTGCATTAAAATCTATGATTAGTATGATTGAAAGAAAAGACATCATTAGCGAGTAT
>JAZLEX010000214.1:0-4249 GCA_045615485.1 Prevotella sp. | reverse complement strand
TTTCCGTCTATCACATCAGCCGTAACGTCCTTACCATTGAAAGTCACAACGACAATTTTGCCATTTTTATCATTCTCCAATTGGTATTTATAGGTCTCGCCTGTTTTTACACATTGTTTTATGACTGTCCCAGTGATGCACTTAATTGTCAGATAAACTTCTGCACTCGCTCCAAGGCTTATCATACAGAATAAGCCGAACATAAATAAATGTTTTAATAATCTCATAATTTTTATAAAATGTTTAATTAAAATTGCACCTTAATACTTTATTCCAAAAGTTATCGTCCTGTATTTGGTTATGGGAAAAAGCGTGGATTTGTCCCACCTCACCCAACAATGGGCTCAATAAGTCGCTGCAAAATTACAAAAAACTTCGTATTTGCATTAAAAATGAGTAGCATACAATGGAAATTTAATAATTTTTAATACAAGTTGATAACTTGCGTAACAACTCAGCCTTTTAAGTTGGCCCTTTATGGTTGTCGGAGTATATGAAATTATGTCGCCCATACAGGGCTTAAATGAGATAACATCCTAATACACAGGGTTTCACCCTGTGCTAATCTATTTCACCCTTTCAGGGTTTTGTGATAAAAGCTCTGTAGGAGCGTAATAGCATAGCGTAGTGCGATAGCGCTACGTAATTGAATCGGTAGTCCTCTAAAGTGCCATAAGTGTCCTTCGACAGGCTCAGGATAAACTACATAATTTCATATTGTAGTTGTCGATGTTGGTCAGACATACCCATCACCTTGGTTCAAAAAGGGTGAGTAGATACTATAAGGATGGTAGTTTGAATTCACGTTCGCGGATGGAATCTTTTACTGCCTTGATACTGTCATCTATTGCCTTCTGTCGCAAGGAATCCTTTTCTGCCTGAATCTTTTGCATGCGCATGACTTCGGCATGATAGTTTATTACCCTATGCTCATAGTTCATCCTGTTGTGGAGCGACCTGTCGCTGTTTCCTGCAAGTATTGTGAGAAACATCAAAACTACAATGATGAGGATATTGTTCCACATTTCACGTGTGAAGATTGAGATTGTGAAATAAGAACGATCGTGCAATTGTGGAGATTTTGCAATATAGAACACAACATACACGGCTGCTATCATCAATGGTATTATGAGAAAGAGCATCAATACAGACTTATGCTGTACGACTTGTGAATTTATGTAAGTTAGCAGGATTAGCAATAGAAACGATGGCGTGTAGGATAAAGCATACAAATGAGGCCGCAAGCGCACAAAATAGAGTGTGACTACATGCAGAAAGTATAAGATTGCCGTGAGGACAATTGCACCTATCAGATTGTTGTATGAGGTTTTTCCGTCAGAGAGAATATGCTGTGCGACGGCATACGTGTCGCCTTGGAATTTATAAAGATACAAAAAGCTGAAAATCAGGAATATTACGAGACAAATAGTCCGCACAGCCAATGTACTGCTTGGGGTATTGCTTAATCGAAACATTTATTATACAATTCACATTTTCAGCACCGCTGCTGTGCGTGCTGGTAGATAAAGTTTTAGCCATTCTTTGCCATCGGCGGCATATTCGGGGTCGAATCCTGTGAAATGTTCCATGGTGTCGTCAGAAAATCCGAATCCACCAAACTCACGAGCATCTGTATTGAGTATCGCTTTGTACGAGCCTTTTGGTACAAGAAGTCCATAATCCGTAAATGACCGTTCAGGAGAGAAATTATAGACGAACAGCAGATTGCCACGCATATAAGCAAGAACCTGATCACCGTCATTGTGCCAAATTTCCACAACAGGATAATTCTGGAAGTCTTTTGTGCTTCCTATAAGGTGCATCATTGCCTTGTCGAAATCGCCTAAATAGTGATAGCAAAGTTCTGGATTATCGACTAAGTTCCATTGTCGGCGTGCATACTTATGGCTCCATCCATTACCTTCACGAGGGAAATCTATCCATTCAGGATGACCAAATTCGTTTCCCATGAAGTTAAGATAGCCGCCATTTATTGTGGATGCTGTTACAAGACGAATCATCTTGTGCAGAGCAATGCCACGTTGGGCTACATCGTTCTCATCGCCAATCTTGAAATGCCAATACATGTCGGCATCCACAAGACGGAAAATAATAGTCTTATCGCCCACTAATGCCTGGTCGTGACTTTCGCAATAGCTGATTGTCTTTTCGTCAGCGCGTCGGTTTGTGGTTTCCCAAAGTATGCTGGATGGTTTCCATTGCTCATCGTTCAGTTCTTTGATGGTCTTTATCCAATAGTCGGGTATGTTCATCGCTAAACGATAGTCGAAGCCGTAACCGCCATTTTTGAACTTTGCCGCAAGTCCTGGCATTCCGCTAACATCTTCGGCAATGGTAATGGCATTCTTGTTTACCTGATGAATCAGCAGGTTGGCTAATGTGAGGTAGCATATTGCATTATCGTCCTGACCTCCATTATAGTAGTCATCATAACTACAGAAGTCCTCCCCTAACCCATGACTGTAATAAATCATTGATGTTACTCCATCGAAGCGGAAACCGTCGAAATGGAATTCATCAAGCCAATATTTGCAGTTTGAAAGCAGGAAGTGCAAGACTTGATTCTTGCCGTAATCGAAACACAGGCTATCCCATTGTGGATGCTCATGGCGATTGCCTGGATAAAAGAATTGATTAGGGTCGCCACAGAGATTACCCAATCCCTCGGCTTCGTTCTTAACAGCATGGGAATGGACAATATCCATAATGACTGCTATGCCATTCTGATGGGCTGTGTCGATGAGTTGTTTAAGTTCTTCTGGAGTACCGAACCGACTTGAAGGTGCAAAGAAACTGCTCACATGATAGCCGAAACTTCCATAATATGGATGTTCCTGAATGGCCATAAGTTGTATGCAGTTGTAACCATCGGCTATGATGCGTGGCAAGACTTTTTCCCTGAATTCGTTGTAAGTGCCTACTTTTTCAGCATCCTGACTCATTCCTATGTGGCATTCGTAAATCAAAAGCGGACTGGCATTTGCCTTGAACCGCTTTTTCTTCCATACGTACTGTTTGGCAGGTTCCCAGACTTGGGCTGAAAAAATATGAGTCGTACTATCTTGTACTACTCTGTTGCACCATGCAGGGATTCTTTCTGCTTCACACGTTCTGACTCTGCCCAAATGGTCGTTCTCCTGCCAGCGAACCAGCATTTTATAATGTTCACCGTGATGTAGTGCATCTTCAGGTAATAATAACTCCCAATTATCGGTACCTGGAATCCGTTTCACTTCAAAGTCTGGTACAGGTTGCCATTGGTTGAAATCGCCTATAAGAAAAATTTCCGTTGCATTTGGTGCCCATTCACGGAAAGCCCACCCTTTGCTGGTTTTATGCAGTCCGAAATACAAATATCCATCGGCAAAGTCCTTGAGTTCAATCTGACCATCAGGAGTCAGTTCATCAAGTTTTTGCAGCACATGTTCATGACGGCCGTTGATGGCTTTTTCAAATGGTTCGAGCCATGGGTCGTTTTTCACCAAACCAAGATGGCTGTGTGGCTTTGCTATCATCTCTTTAGAGTTTCACTCTTAGGCTTTTACCTTGAATATTGCTTTCTTGATAGGTTGCTTAGCTATACATGGAGCATGGCCATCCTGAATGTCGAAGATACAGAACATACCTGGCTTTGCCTTCACGTAGCACATGCTTTTAACGTCAGGATATTTTGTAATGTCTTTCGCTTCATCGTACTCCAATTCTGGCAAATCTTTTCTTGGAGTATAACCATACTCTTCTGCGGTGTCGAGTGGTATCTGAATGTCAATCATCTTGTTATGTGTCTCCAAGACTGCCTCATCCTGAGTTTTGCCTTTTGCAATCTGAATGTTGACAAACAAATCTTCACCTTCTAAAAATGTTTTTCCCTCTGGCAACATGTTAAGGTCTGTTTCCTTCAGGAAATCAAGTACTTTACTATACAATGGATTAAGTCCAACGTATTTCTCAAAATTTTCTAAACTATCAATTATCATAATGGTATCTAATTTACAGATTTAATTAATTTACTATTTACTATTTACGATTTACAATTTATTTACGATTTTATTAATTTACTATTTGAATTTATTTATAAATTTACGGATTTACGGATTTTTATCATGATTTTCTTTAGGATTTCGAGGAACTTGCCGAAGGCTAGTCGCGACCGTAAGGGAGTCCCGAAGGGATGCGAAGCACAACGTAGTGAGTTTATGGTGAGCATAGTCGAACCAATCCTTCTAAA
>JAZLEX010000213.1:0-3567 GCA_045615485.1 Prevotella sp. | reverse complement strand
GTAGGTCAGAGCGAAGTTTGTTGAGAATTTGATTCGGTCTGATACGTTGTAGTCTAACACTAATCGGGTTGACAGACGGTCAAGTTTCTGCTTGATGATGGAACCTGTCTGATGGTCATAGCCTCCAGATATACGGAATGTGGCTTTCTGTCCACCTCCTGTGAGATTGAGGTTGTAGGAATGCATACCACCAAACTGTGAAACAGCCTTCACCCAGTCGGTATTGTTGTTCCAGTTCTCATAATCACCCCATGACTTGTCGTAGTTGATTTCGCGAATGTACGACGTTGATGTTGTTGCCTGTGCAGGATTGTAGAATTCCTCCTTGAGCATCATCGTGTAGTCGTCACCGTTCAGCAAAGTGTAACCTTTTGGCTGCCACGTTCCAGTGAACTTGTATGAGAAATTCACACGTGCCTTACCACGTACACCACGCTTGGTTGTTATCTGGATTACACCGTTTGCACCATTTGCTCCCCAGATGGCTGTTGCAGCAGCATCTTTTAAGACTGTGATGCTGGCAATGTCTTCAACGTTTACTGAAAGCAATGATGCATATTGTTCTTCGTTTGCGTTTGCAAAGTCGAATGTTTCGTCAGGGTTGTCGAAAATCTTGTCATCAACAACAATCAGCGGTTCAGCATTTCCATTGATGGTTGTAACACCACGCAGACGCATCGTAGTTCCTGCTCCAAGGTTACCAGAATTCTGCACAATGTCGAGTCCGGCAATTTCTCCCTGCAAAGCCTCATCGGCACTTGTAAAAGAGAGTCCCTCAACCTCGCTCATGTTCATGGTTTGCTGAGATACTGAAATTTCTTTCTTCTTGATGTTCAATCCACCGGATGTTCGGCGCTCACCCTTTACGGTTACTTCTTTCAGGGCTGTGCCCTCTGCGTCAAGCGTAATCTTGAAACTTGTCTGAGTTCCTATGTTGAGCCTTTTGGTCTTGCATCCGACGTATGACACTACCAGCTTGTTCTTTGGGTTTTTAATCTTCATTGAGAAGTTACCCATCATATCGGTCTGACAGGCTGATACAATACGGTTATTGCCGTCGCGCTCTGTTACATTGGCAAGTATCACAGGACCGAAACTATCGTTTACCGTACCTGATATGACCTGCCCCTGTGCCATACATGGCAGAGAGAGCACAAATGCCAAAAATATAATTGATAATCTTTTCATAATTTTTACGGTTTTACGGTTTTACGGTTATGCGATTTTGCTGTTTTCGCCTTGCTCCAATTGCCATCGTAGCGACCTGACGCATTGAAATTCAATGGGTCGCTAATTTCATGAATCACAGTGAAGGATGATGAAACTATGTCGGTGGCACTTTTCTTGTCAGTATTGAAAGTGTAGTCTCTGGCAAATTTATTTGTCAGGGTGGTTCCTTGTTCTTTGATAGAATAAACCGTACCAGTCTGCTTGCCTGCAATGTCTTGTATCTTCAGTGTGCCGTTGCCACCGCTTACTGAAATGCGCTGGGCAATACCCAAATCATTTGACAGTAACGACTGGTATTCGCCACCTTCAATATCGTTGTCGGCAAAGATAGAATTGTTCTGGAAATGATAGCGCACGAAGTCACGCAGTGTTTTTATCATGCTCAGAACCTGTGCCTTTGCTGCCAGTTCTTCCTGCGAAGGATTTTCAGATAGTTTGTCCTTGTAAGGTGCAAACAATTCTTCTATCTCCGCCCATGTAGGGAGACCCTTTGCAAAAGCTTTCTGCATAGCTGTATTGTTTGGTGCATATAATGTGTAGTTGTATGCACTCAGGAATTTCACATTGTAGTCAAGACAAGCACCTGACTCTTTATTTATTGTATTGGTAAACACAATATAACGGTCCTGCTCCGATGTTTTTGTGGTCGGGTCTTGTACACTTGATATTCCTGCCCAATCGAGCAGGTCGGAATTACCGAATCCGTCACAGATATCCATGAAGTCTGTAAACTGTGTATTGTCTGTCAGCCATTTATAGACACTGTTTACTGTTGGCTGGATTATCCTGTCAAGACGGAATGCAAGTCCGTTTTTCTCTGGCGATGTCTGAGTGATTTTTGAGGGAGCTATCTTATTGTCTATCTGCATACCGCCATATATCAGCGAGTCACCATTTACAATATCGAATTTTACCGCACCACCATGTTTTGTAACATAGTAATGGTTTCTTCCAAATACCACTCCTGAATCGAGTACCACTGTATGATAGTTCAAAAGATCTTGAATCTGTGTCTTTGCTGTTGTAACTGCCTTCCTTATTCCTGACAACTCGCCTATTTCGCCAGTTTCTGGATCAAACTTGTATGTTTCAAAAGATACTTTTACCGTTCCTGAGGCTGTTTCATCATAGTAGAATTTTAATGCTTCAGGATTTGTATGACCTAAAGATGCTGGATTGATGTAGCAGGTTTCAAATGCTTTGTCGTCTGGTATTGAGAACGCATAGTTGGCATTCATTGCCATCAGATAGAAATACATATCTGCTCCCAATACTGATGCTGAACCATTCACACTACGGTCTTGCACGAAAGCATTCATAATCTTCATGTCGTCATACAATGATGCTGGAGCAAGCACAGACTGATACTCATCTGGGGCTATCATCTCGTTCATCATGTAGATGACTCCGTTGTTGGCTATCTTCACATCATACTTTCCGTCTTTTTTCACTAAATAATTCATGTTCACACCCATGTTCTCGTTGGCATCGTTTGTTATTGACTCAAACTTGCTTGGAACGGTTGCCACGAACGATGGCTTGAACAGGTTGTTGACGAAAGTGGTCAAAACTTGTGGTTTCTTCCTGTGCAGAGCATCAAGATTCAATCCGAAGTTCTCTCTTGTGTTAGGATAGTCCTTATAAATATCTATAATGTAACCTCCGAAACCTTGTGGATTGAAATAGTTCCAGAATGCATCGTCGGTTGGCACAAAGGCTGCACCCATGTCGGTAATGGAATAGTCGGCTGCATTTGTACTCGAAACGGCAGGGTAATATTCATTCCATCCTGGGTCGTATGCCAACAACTCAGAATTGGAATGTATCTGCCCATTCGGGTCGCGGTTGAGCGATGCTCCCTGTGAGCGTACACTCATGTAGCGCACCTGATAGATGGAATCAATGGTTGCAACGTTGTTCTGGCGTGCCCACTCATTGTAGTTATTGGTGGTAGTTGCGTCATAGAATGGAGCTGAGAAATAATCCAGTATTCTCGACATGTATTTTGTGTCATTGCCAGCACGCAGCACCTGTGCCATATTGCCTGGAGGCACAAGCACATCGTTCAACTGATGAATGTATCCGTTCTGACAGGTCACGTCACCTCTTATCACTTGCTTATCAAATACAAACGCTGTTCCCTCAGTATATGGTGAGCCCGTGATAACTGCAAAGTCGCTTGCCTCACCCAAGGTTGTAATGTTGTTTGTCAGCATCTGCTCACGAGTAAAGTGTACCATCATAGGTTTCGTGTTGTCATACACAGCATAGACTGGTTTTCCTGCAAACTTCGACCAGTAGTTATTGTTCGCAGGTACGGTTTTCACAAGCGAGATA
>JAZLEX010000212.1:0-10460 GCA_045615485.1 Prevotella sp. | reverse complement strand
TTTGCACAGACTATCGAAGTTACTGAATTTTATTCCAATGAGCACGACCTTGATGCTGTGAATCCTGGCACAATGGTGCTCGACCAGAATGGCGACAAGTGTGCATTGATAAAAATTATTACGACGGTAAAGGGTTTTACGTTCGATGTTGGCAGTCTGGGGGTTGTGAAGACTGATGATAAGCATACAGGCGAAATATGGGTGTATGTTCCGTATGGTATAAAAAAGATTACTTTAAGCCATTCTGAATACGGACAATTACGCAACTATCCCATCCCCGTGAGCATAGAAAAGGGCAGGACTTACATAATGAAACTGAAGACAAAGCGATTGGAAAATTCCAACACTCTAACCTTGAAGTATAGTCCAGCCGATGCCATAGTACTCATAGATAATGAAATGGTATCAGGTGTTAATGGTATTGTGGAAAAGGAATTGTCTATTGGTGAACATCGTTATAGAATACTGGCAAATGGATATGATCCAATCGAAGGCATTGCCAAAATCAATAAAGATGCTCCTACTAATGTTGGGGTTCAGTTAGTTCCAAATTCCCCACAAATTTCTGTGAATCCAGCTCCTCCATCACCAACACCCCCTGCCACGCTTACCGATGATGGCAATGGCAACAAGACCTTTACTGCCAATGGCGTGAGCTTCACCATGATTCCTGTCGAAGGCGGCACATTCCAGATGGGCGCAACACCAGAGCAGGAAGATCCATTGTACTGGGAAAAGCCAGTCCACAGCGTGACGTTGAGCAGTTATTACATAGGCGAGACGGAAGTCACCCAGGCTTTGTGGGAGGCAGTGATGGGCAGCAATCCATCAAGTTTCAAAGGCAGCAGCAATCCTGTTGAGCAGGTTTCATGGAACGATTGTCAGGAATTCATCAGCAGGCTGAACTCTCTCACAGGGCAAAGGTTCCGCTTGCCGACCGAGGCTGAATGGGAATATGCTGCTCGTGGAGGCAATAAGAGCCAAAGTTATCAGGGTATTGATGATCCTTTTGGCTTCTTTTTCTCAATGGATAGTTATAAACAGTACAGTGGCAGCAATAATCTTTTCGATGTGGCATGGCACAAAGATAATAGTGGCAGCACAACACATCCAGTAAAAACCAAGCAGCCAAACGAATTAGGCATCTACGATATGAGTGGTAATGTATGGGAATGGTGTCAGGACTGGTATGGAGATAACTATTATAAAAAGCATAAAAAGAACCCTTCTCCAAACCCTGCAGGTCCTACCAGTGGGTCTTACCGCATGAATCGTGGCGGCAGCTGGGACAGCAGTGCGGGGGGCTGCCGTGTTGCTAATCGTATCTTCAACACGCCTGGCGACCGCTTCAACAGCCTTGGCCTCCGCCTCGCCCTCTCCGAGTAACAACCGATGGAACAGCGAGTGCAAAATAAATGGTCACAGGGACAGTTCCTGTGGCTTTTTTTTGTTTGCCTTATCTTTGTAGGAAATAAGGTGGAGAACAAGGGACTGTGAGTGGTTGTCACGATTGTCATTGTCACGATTGTCAAAATGAAAACGCAAAACTCTTTGAATTCCAAAAATGATTTTGACAATCGTGACAATGACAATCATGACAATGGAATTATCAATGTGAGATTCTGCACACGTAGTTCCTAATATCTTATAGACATTACCCACAAATTAACTACAAAAGTCCCATACTACTCCCACCGCAAGTGGGAGATGTGTGGGAGATGTGTGGGAGATGCGTGGGAGAACAGACGGGGTTAGGGGGAGAGGTTATGGATTAGGTTCTTGTGGCTCTTTTTTGTATATCTTTGCAGCGCAAATGGTGGAAGTGTTATCGTATAGTGAAATGGCGTCTAAATAAAGGAAAAAGAAACAACAAAGAAACCATGAAGATAGTCTATCAGTTGTTTTGTAGTTGCTTTATAGTTGCTTTATAGTTGCTTTATGCGTGCGGAAACAATGTAACAACTCAGCCCATAACCTAATAGGTCTTTTACCACTTCAGAGGCTATGATTATGCCCATGGTGGCGGGGACAAAGGCATTGCTGGAAACTGAAGTCTCACTCGTGCTCTTCTGAAGAAGAGGACTTGCCTCTTCGCTATAAACAACTTTCAGGTGTTTTATCCCTGACTCCTTGCATTTCTTGCGGATGACTTTTGCTAAGGGGTCAACAGATGTCTTATAAATATCGGCTACCTTCAACATTGTAGGGTTCATTTTGTTTCCAGCGCCCATACTGGAAATTATTGGAATGCCTGCAGCCGCACATCTGCGTATGAGTTCCATTTTTGCCGCAACGGTATCTATGCAATCTACCACATAATCATATTGTGAAATGTCGATGGAATCGGCATTTCCTGGCAAATAAAACTGCTGTATGACCGTAATGTTACAGTTTGGATTTATGTCTCTGATGCGTTCGGCTGCCACTTCAACCTTTGGTCGTCCGACTGTGGAATGAAGTGCAATAATCTGACGGTTAATGTTGGTAATATCTACATTATCGGCATCGACTAAGGTAATCGCTCCTATACCGCTTCGTGCCAGCACTTCAAGAGCATGACCACCCACACCACCTATGCCAAAGATGATTACACTGCTGCGATGCAGTTTTTTTATTCCTTCGCAACCAAATAGCTGTTCACATCTTTCGAGTTCTGAACGCATCGATTATCTTTTCTTTCTTTATGATTACTGCCAAGAACCCTAATATCAGAAGAGTGTTGAGTGCTATGGCAAATACAATATTCATTCTGCGTGTACCGAAATACATGATTGCAAATATGATGGCAGTAAGGATGGTGTAGAAACCTATCTCCTTGAGTGGATAGTTTATTGGGTTATGTTTCTGACCAAAGAAATAGGATAGCAGCATTGTGGTTCCATATCCAGCAAATGCACCCCATGCACATGCCATGTAGCCCATAGACGGTATGAGCAGCAGGTTTATGGCAAACAGCACTATTGCTCCTGATATTGAAAAAAATGCTCCATAGATAGTCTTGTCTATGAGTTTGTACCAGAAACTAAGGTTGAACACAATACCCATCATCACTTCAGAAGCCATGACTATTGGCACAACTTTCAGTCCCTCACGATAACCCCTATCACCGATTATGTATTGCAGAATATCAATATAACCGATTACGCAAAGATAAGCCACAAAGGTGAAAACAATAAAATATTTCATTGCCTTTGCATAGAGTTCCTTACTGTTTTTGTCTCGTGCACTTCCGAACACAATCGGTTCGTAGGCATATCGGAAAGCCTGAGTGATGAGTGCCATAATCATTGCTATTTTCACACATGCTTCGTAAATACCCAGTTGAGTGCGTCCGTCTTCCTGTTCCAAAACACGTGGAAGCATAATCTGTCCAGCCACCTGATTGAGTATTCCTGCAATACCAAGTACGAGCAAAGGCCAGGTATAGGCAAGCATTTTCTTAGCCACTCCTTTATCGAAAACCCATTTCACGCAAGTCCACTCCTGAACCATAAGCAACGAAATAGTTGTGGTACAGAAAAGGTTTATGGCAAATACCCATTTCACGCTAACTATCCAATCCTCATATTGCATTGGAAGAATAAGGAAGCACAGCAGATTCAGTCCTACGCTCATTCCGATGAAAAGCAATTTCAGCGCAGCAAACTTGTATGGTTTGTGCTGATTTCTCAAATAGGCAAACATGATGGCCTGGAAAGCATCCTGAGCCACACACAGGTACAACATTCCCACATACCATTTATGTTCGGCATAGCCTAATGATGCTGCAATAGGATTGATAAAGACCACCACCAAAATAGCAAACAGCAACGCCAAGCCTCCTACCATAATCATAGAAGTGGAATAGACTCGGTCTTTTTCTTTTTTGTCGTCAACCTTGTTGATGAAACGGAAAAATGTTGTTTCCATTCCGAAAGTCAGAATCACGAGGATAAGTGCTGTCTGTGCATACAAGTCGGCAATAATTCCGTAATCACTACATTTTACCAGCGTATAAGTATATAGCGGAACAAGCAGCCAATTCAGAAATCTACCTATTATACTACTAAGTCCGTAGATAGCTGTGTCTTTAAATAATCCTTTAATATTTGCCATTTTTGGTCGTTTAGTTGTTTAGTCGTTTGGTGGTACTATAAAAAGCTCTTTAGAAGCGGAATAATATGAGAGCACTGAAAAGTCCTGTAAGGACGACATAACACAGCACAGGGTGAAACCCTGTGTATAGAGGGTAGCCTATCCTCTAAAGCGCTGTAAGTGCGAAATAATTTCATATCAATCCCATACATAACGCTCATCTAAACCTACATCATACATCTTGCAAATCTTGCGGAACTCATCTTCAAACGAAACTCCCTTATGGTGTTCTTCCTGATTACCGATGTATTGCTTTACGTCTTCGATGTGACCTTGACTGATGCTGAACGCGCCATAGCCATCTTGCCAACAAAATGGACATAACGGACTATTCTTCTGATTAATCCATTTTGACGAATGAGCTTTCACAATACGAATGATATCTGATAATGTCATCGTCTTTGATAGAATAAACAAGACGTGAATATGATTAGTTGTACCACCCACACACAGAGTTGGACAATGGTTGTTATTGAAGATTTCGGCTACATAAGCGTGAATCTCTTTGAGGTGAACCTTGGGAATTGTTTCTGTACGTCCCTTTGTGGCGAACACCAAATGTATATAATTCTTTGCTAATGATTGTGCCATATATGGAATTATGTCGCCCTTACAGGGCTTTGTTTCTTGATTTATAATATGATAGGGTTGCACCCTATCCTATGTTATTGCACCCTTTCAGGGTTATTGCTAATTATTTTTACCTAAACTTATCACTTTTTGTGGTTTTTATCTGGTTGTTTGGTTGTACTATAAAAAGTTCTTTAGGAGCGGAATAATATGAGAGCACTGAAAAGTCCTGTAAGGACGGCATAACACAGCACAGGGTAAAACCCTGTGTATAGAGGTTTGCCTATCCTCTAAAGCGCTGTAAGTGCGAAATAATTTCATAATTGGTGGTTTGGTGGTTATTATCCGAAGAACAGATATGCTATTGCTATTGCGGCGATGACACCTATAAGGTCGGTCCATAATCCTGCCGCTACTGCATGACGGGTTTTTCTAATGCTCACGCTACCAAAATAAACCGCCAGAATATAGAATGTCGTATCTGTACTACCTTGGAAAATACAACTCAAACGGCCAATGAAACTATCAGCTCCGTATGTAGTCATTGCATCAACCATCATGCCTCGTGCACCGCTGCCCGAAAGTGGCTTCATCAAGGCTGTCGGCATGGCTCCGACCCATTGGGTGTCGATGCCTGTCTGTTCCACACACCATGACAATCCATTTATAAACCAATCCATGGCTCCAGATGCACGGAACACTCCAATGCCTACAAGTATTGCTACCAAATAAGGTATAATAGTAACCGCAGTCTTAAAACCATCCTTGGCACCTTCGATAAAAGCCTCATAGACATTTATCTTTTTTCTTATTCCTGCTGCAATGAACGAGACAATGATAGTCATAAGTATAATATTTGCCGATGTGCTGCTGACCATCGTCATTGTTTCGTTGTCCATAGTACTGAATCCCCAAATGATAAGAGCAATCAAGCCGATAAGACTCCCAAAAGTAAACAAGATTGTCTTGTTCAGAAGATTGATTTTCTGATAGAGGCTGGTGACGATGATTCCACCGAGTGTGGAGAAAAATGTTGCTAACAGCAGTGGAATAAAAATGTCTGTAGGTTGGAGAGCACCCAATTGAGCACGATAAACCATAATGCTGACAGGAATGACGGTCAGTCCAGAGGTGTTCAACACCAGAAACATAATCATTGGGTTGGTTGCAGTGTCTTTTTTAGGATTCAGTTCCTGCATCTCTTTCATCGCCTTCAAACCCAATGGTGTTGCTGCATTGTCGAGCCCCAGCATGTTTGCAGCGATATTCATAAAAATGCTGCCTGTCACAGGATGACCTTTTGGAATATCTGGAAACAGTTTGGTGAAAACAGGACTGAGCAGTCGTGCAAGAGCATTTACCACACCACCTTTTTCGCCAATCTTCATTATGCCAAGCCACAACGATAACACACCAGTCAGCCCTAACGAAATCTCAAAAGCCGTTTTGGCGGAATCGAAAGTAGAATTCATCATTCCAGGAAAAACCTCAATATCACCAAAAAAAATGAGTTTTATCAAAGCAATGACAAATGCAATAATAAAAAATGCTATCCAAATATAATTTAGTACCATCTATTTTATTTACAGATTTACGGATTTACAATTTACAATGACCAGCCTACCCCCACCCCTCCCGAAAGGAAGGGCTTAAAGTCTCTCCCTTTTGGGGGAGATTTAGAGGAGGCTCCTCATAACCTCACTGCCCCTTGCTTATTACTCTCAGCAGTTCTGATAGTTTTTGTTCGTTGCTCCAGTTGAAATCTCTTGCAACGCAGACTTTATAATCTCTCTGTTTAGCCTTGCCTATTGCTCGCTGCACATCTCTTTCGTGGCATCTTACAACTTTTTCGTTGAGCATATAATAATATGTAGCACAAAGAGGATATTTCAAGATTGACGGGTCGGCATCAAGGCGAGTAACCCCAAGGCTTTCGCCAATTTCAAGATTAGTGATGTTGCTGTTGTTGAGATATTCCTTTTCAAAGGATTCCATATCCAACAAAACAACTTTCAATAGCATGTTTCCGCCACAAGTGTCGAGAACTTCTGCAAGCTGATTTTTCAGATTTATGAATCTGCGTTTGTTGATAATCACACTTTTTATGTTGGTCATTTTGGCTTCCATATCGTTTACGCCGCTCCTGTATAACAAAGAACTGTTTTTCAGGAATATATTAGCCTGCGACTGAGTTGCTACATGCCCATCAGAAAACTCAATTATGGCAGAATTATAGTGGTCAAACAGCGTCACGCTGTTTGACCGTCCTATTGGTACTTGTGCATTTGCATCACAACAACACAACGCACAAAAAAGAATTATCAAAAATCTCAAATTTCTCACTTACACAAAGTATCATGGTTATTACTGAGGTCGGTCCAGTCAATCTTTACTTTTGTACTGATTCCGTTGATATACTTTTCAATGTTTGTATAGCCATCGCCTGTGCAATCCTGATTAGCATCAGCAGCAGAGTTCGGATTCAGTCCGTTTGCTATTTCCCATTCATCTGGCATACCATCCATGTCGCTATCCTTGTAAGGCTCACCCTTGTATTCTGGATATCCACCCATCTGCGCTGGATGTGTTATGATGCCCTGCTTGTAAGAATCGTTTGGCAAACGGCGATACCTGAACAAACCTTCTTCGTTCTTCGACTTATCTGCCAAGCCTGTCATGTCACCGTAAGGATTAACCTTAGGAAGTTTCTTTTCGTAATACACTTCACCAGTCTTCACCTCATTCAGCACTCTCTGGTCGATGATGTCGCGGCAAGGCAATGTTGCACCAACATGCTCCAGTACATAATCATAACTTTCTTTAGCCGACATGATTGTCATATAAGGCTTTGCAAATGGTTCACTTGCTCTGATAAATGGTTCGTATTCGCCACAATTGCGCAGATTATCAATCTGAATACCACCATCCCAATTGTCGGCAGTCACCTTGTCATTGCCTTCCATGATGTTACCAAAAGCATAAACCCTGCCATACTGCTTGTAAGGAAGTTTGCTCCGACCTGCTTCTGGTTTCAGGATTCTATGACCTACAGCAGAGTTTACATCTGTCAGAGGACCAGGTTTGTAGTAGTTGTTTATCATGTTGAACATTGCGGTGTAGTCACCACCATCAGTTGAACGGTGAACCCAGTTATAGACAACATTGTTCACAAAATTGAAAATGCCATTCCAGCCTACAGAAGGATTGCGTCCTGCATTGTCTGCCCATAGGTTGCGGATAAATGAGCAATTCTCACCACCTAATGTGCTACCAAACGAATGGTTCCAAGTGTCGAGAGCCTTTGCCGAAATAGTGTTTTGAATAGTTACATTGACAGTAGGCAGTTTTCTTGCTTTGGCACCATCGCCAGAATCGTACATGTGACGATAGAATGAAATGTTTTCATCCAATCCCCATTCACAGGAGCAATGGTCAATCATGATGTTGCCAATAGGATTACCACCGAAACTGTCATCCCTGCGTACAACGTTTGTCTCGCCCCTGCGGAAACGCATGTGGCGCACAATCACATCGTGTGTGTCAACCCAAAACGATTCGCCAGCAATGCACACACCATCACCAGGAGCAGTCTGACCTGCAATAGTGATGTAAGGAGCACGTACGGAGATTGGAGACTTCAGGCGGATAATTCCTGAGACGTTGAAAACAACGATTCTCGCACCACCCTGTTCACAAGCCCAGCGGAAAGAGCCAGGACCATCATCATTAAGATTGGTAACAGTAAGAACCTTGCCTCCACGACCACCGAAAGTAAACATACCGCCACCTTCCGCTCCAGGGAATGCAGGAATCTTAGCCTGAGGTAGATCATAAGGACGTGAAGCCCATGGAATGTATGGACGTCCCTCTTTAGCTTCTTGAGCAACAATCTTTTCAGCTACGGCCCACGCTGAATCGCTATGAGCCTTTTGCATAAGTGCAAGCCTACCAGCTTCTTTCGTAGCCTCGTCGGTTAGTTGCGGATACTGTGCAAAGACGTTGCCTGAAATAAAAATCACAGTCAAAATAGAAAAAATCTTTTTCATGATTAAGATTACGTTTAGTTATTAGTTAAAAATTGCGCTGCAAAAGTAAGAAAAAAAAGCGATGAACAATTCACAATTTACAATTATTATGAATAATAACAATAATTAATATTTTTTGGTTAGTCGTTTAATCGCAATCTTTGCGCTGGAATGTTAAATTTGTGTTAAATCTGAAAATTCTCTTGACTCGTCCCTTAGGTCATAGACTATCTTTGCCGCAGAATTCAAAACATTAGCGCTAAGATGAGTAAAACAAAATTAAAAATCAAAGAGTTCTCATTGCTCTGCCAAGTGACAGTCAAGACACTGCGGCATTACGATAAAATCGGATTGCTGAAGCCTGCTGAGGTAGATAAATGGACGGGGTATCGCTATTACAGCGTCAGTCAGATGCAAACGTTGAACAGCATACGACTATTGAAGGATATCGGTTTTTCGTTAGACGAGATACTTGACCTGAAACTTACCCATACGAGTAGAGCACATCTGCTCGAATGCGAAGGCTTTATAAAACCCTCCATCAAATTGTTGCAGCAGAAGATTGATACCTGTCAGCAAGAACTGATGCGACTGCAGAAGCGTCAGGAAAAGTTGATGAGCATGATGAACTCACAAAAACAATTATTAGACATGGAAAAATTCAGTATTCAGTCATTGCCCGAAATCATAGTGGCAAGTCATCGTGAAGTCATCCCCAACTATGCAGTTCTCGAAGCGCTCTGCTGTGAGAAGATTGGTCCTGAGATGCAGCGTCTCGGATGCAAGTGTTCGCCTTCTGGCTATTGTTTCACCATCGAACATAATAAGGAGTACAAGCCTACAGATGTGGATATAGAATATTGTGAGCAAGTAGAAGAGATGGGAAAGGATTCAGCCATCATCAAGTTCAAGAAACTTCCTGCCGTAGCCAAAGCACTTTGTATGAAGCATATCGGTCCATACGAGCGTTTCTATGAATCATACACAGAGGCTTTCCGTTACCTTGAGGAACACGACATGAAAATTTGTGGACACCCTCGAACTTGCTATATAGATGGTGCATGGAATCAGGAAGACCCTGAGAAATGGGTATCACTCATTCAGATTCCTATTGAATAAACATAATTCAACTTTCGCAAGCTCAAGTTTTAGGTTTTGAGGTCATTAGGTTGTTAGGTTTTTGAGGTTTAGTTACCTTTGACTTAATGAGGGTAATCTCAACCTTATAACCTTAAGACCTTAAAACCTTATAACCTATCAAGTTTTAGGTTTCGAGCTCACTCATTTCACCACAATGAGGAAGCCACCGCGTGGGGAAACGGTAAACGTCTGGGGCACCTTGGTGGTATCGGTGATTCTCCATGGAGATGATGCCGAATTGCTATCTTCAAATATTCTTACCGACTGACCACTGACTCCAAGTGGCTTGGTGTTGATGTTGATGGTCTTTTCCTTATCAGTACCATTGATTCCAGTAATATACCACACTCCACCTTTTCTGCGAGCAATAACTGCATATTCGCCTGGATAGCCTGCAAGCAGTCTGGTATCATCCCAAGCTGCTGGAAGATTAGTAAGATAGTCTCTTATCTGTTGTGGCTGTGCAAGAAAACTTTCTGGCTTATCGGCAAGATGCTGTATGCCAGATTCATAAAGTGCAGTAAGTGCCAGTTCATGTGCATGTGTGGTGATATGCGGATGCTGTGAATCGGAAAATGCACATGGTGTGTA
>JAZLEX010000211.1:0-2207 GCA_045615485.1 Prevotella sp. | reverse complement strand
CTTACGATGACGCTTTTATATGGGTGAGTAGTTACCTTCGCATGCCATAAATATTAAAAAAACATAATTATCAATTGTCAATTATCAATTATCAATTAAAAAACAAAGTTTTTTCTTATCTTTGCGGCAAATTATACTATTATGGCAACAGATAGATACATACGCTTTGATTGGGCAGCAAAGAAAATTTTGCGCGACAAGTCTAATTTCAGTATTTTGGAAGGTTTGATAAAGGTGCTACTTAACGAGGACGTGCATATTATTGAATTATTAGAAAGTGAGAGTAATCAACAAGACCCTGCCGACAAGTTCAACCGTGTTGACATTAAAGCAAAGAATGCCAAAGACGAAATCATCATCGTTGAAATACAGTTGACTCGTGAAATTTATTATCTGCAGCGCATACTTTATGGTGTGGCTAAGACTATAACGGAGCATATTGAGCTTGGCGATAAATATGACCAGGTAAAGAAAGTATATTCCATAAGCATTCTCTATTTTGATTTAGGTAAAGGAGAAGATTATGTGTATCGGGGTCAAACGGTATTCCGTGGATTAACCAAAAACGATACTTTGCAAATCACGACAAAGGAGCGCGACATAATAAGAATGAAAGCACCAGGGGAAGTCTTTCCAGAATATTTCCTTGTACGAGTGAATGCGTTCGACAAGATTGCGGAAACTCACTTGGAAGAATGGCTTAAGTATCTCAAGGATGGTGTGATTGATGATAATACGACCGCACCTGGACTTCAGGATGCAAAGCATAAGTTGGAATATATGTCAATGAGCAGAAAGGAAAAATTGGCATACGACGAACATCTGAATGCTGTGATGATTCAGAATGATGTTATTTGCGGTGCCCAAAGAGAAGGTCGCGCTGAAGGATATTCAATGGGGCATGCTGAAGGATATTCAACTGGTCGTGCAGAGGGTCGTGCAGAAGGTCGTGCAGAGGGTCGTGCAGAAATTGTACGGCAGATGAAAGCTAATGGTATGACAACTGAAATGATATCAAAAATCACAGGCCTGTCAGTAGTCGATATCAACGATATCTACTAATTTAGATTATACGATGCATATTGCAATTGCAGGAAATATTGGTTGCGGAAAGACAACGCTGACTACATTGTTGGCTAAGCATTACGGCTGGATTCCAAAGTTTGAAAGCGTGACCTACAATCCATATCTTGAGGACTATTACAAGGATATTCATCGCTGGAGTTTTCCTATGGAAGTGTATTTCCTGAAAGAACGTTTTCGGGATGTGTTAGAAATAGCCAAAACCGATAATGTGATTATTCAAGATCGCTCAATCTTTGAAGGTGTGTATATCTTTGCTGCCAACAACAAGGCAATGGGCAATTTGTCGGAAAAGGATTTTAAGACATACATGGATTTGTTTGACTTGATGGTGTCGGTGACAAAGACTCCTGATCTTATGATTTATCTGAAGTCATCTATTCAACATCTTGTGGAGCAGATTCATAAACGTGGACGCGACTATGAGCAAGGAATGTCACTCGACTATCTGAAAGGTCTGAATGAACGTTACGATGATTTTATCTTCAACAAATATCCTGGAAAGGTGATGGTGGTGGAAACCGACGATATGGATTTCCTGAACAATCCAAAGGATTTTGCTTCCATAACCGATAGGATAGACTCTCTGTTCTTTGGTCTTTTCCCAGAACGAATACCATTCGACGAAAACGAAAACCTTACAACCGCAAAACCGTAAATACACAAAATATTGAATTATGCATATAGCAGTAGCAGGAAACATTGGCTGCGGCAAGACAACACTAACAAAAATGCTTGCCAAGCGGTATAACTGGGAACCACGGTATGAGTCTGTGGATTTCAACCCTTATCTCGAAGATTTCTATGCCGACATGAATCGGTGGAGTTTCAACTTGCAAATTTATTTTCTGAACACTCGTTTCAGAGATGTTGTGGAAATTAGCAAGAGCAAGAATACTATTGTCCAGGATAGAACAATCTATGAGGATGCAAAGATTTTTGCACCAAACATTCATGCTATGGGCAGGATGAGCGACCGCGACTTTGCAAACTATAGTGACTTGTTCGACCTGATGATGTCGTTAGTGAAGAAGCCCGACCTGATGATTTATCTGCGTGCATCCGTTCCTCACCTCGTGGCACAGATTCAAAAACGTGGACGTGAATATGAACAGACAATGTCG
>JAZLEX010000210.1:0-14462 GCA_045615485.1 Prevotella sp. | reverse complement strand
TGTGGGCGCGATAACTTATCGAGGAGCTTGCTCATCGGAAAGTTATTACGCACATAGCATCAGGGGCTGACAAGCACCCATACTTTTCAAGGGTTTTTTCTGGTTTTTGTTTTTTCAAACACGGAATATTTCACCAGTGCTACCTTTTCCTCAAAACATAAATATTGTATCATTATCAACATACAGAAGGAGTATAAGGGGTTTTTCACTACCTTATGTAACCCTTTTACTCACTATTTACTCACAATTTACTCACTCCTATAGAGTAGCGATAGAGTGTAGTCTGTGTGAGCAAATTAACCTTCGGTTTTCCTCCTTCGCACCTCGGCAATCACGAAGCAAGCTTCAGATTGCTCTCGGTTTGTCGTCAGTTGTGAGTAAAGGGTAGTAATATGGTTGAGAAGAAGTTGACAAAGTTTTTGTCTAAACAAGGCTGCCCCCAGTTACTGGCCACTCGCTATGCTCGCTGTATCGCCCTCCAGGCGAGTAAAAGGTTCATCAAAATACATTGACAATCTACTACTATTGTCTTTCTTGCGCTCCGTAGGTGCTCAGGCGAGCAAAGCTCCGAGTCCTCCTCTAACTTCTTAACTACTTAACTCCTTGAGTTTCGAAAGTTTGAAGAACTTGCGAAACTGCAAAATAATAAATCATTCCCCACCTTTATGCTGTAAAACATATTTTTGTTAAATGTCTATAAATCAACAATGTAGCATAAAAGGCTATTTTTTGAAAACTTAAAAAATATAAAAAGGTGGGGAATTGTGGGGGATGATTGAATATTTTTTCGTAATTTTGTAGCGATTTTCCGAAATAAAAGTGCGAAATGAAATTTTTAGGGAACATAGAGGCAAAGACTGACGCAAAAGGAAGAGTGTTCTTTCCAGCGCAATTTCGTAAGATTTTGCAGGCTAATGGGGAGGAAAGGCTCATTCTGAGAGGTGACGTGTATCAGGCTTGTCTGTCGGTTTATCCTGAATCGGTCTGGAACAAGCAGATGGATATCATGAGAAAGAAACTGAACAGATGGGATGGTAGGCAGCAAATGATTTTCCGTCAGTTTGTCACAAATGTGGAACTGCTTACAATAGACGGAAACGGTAGGTTTCTGATTCCTAACAGATACAGAAAGATTGCCAATATCGGAGCAGAAGTGAGTTTCGTGGGTTTGGGCGATATGATAGAAATATGGAACCCAGATGATTTGGCTAAGTCAATGCTCAGCAAAGAAGAATTTAGCAATGAACTGGGAGCGCTGATGGCGGACTATGTGGAGGAATAAGAAAAATGTTGATTAAGGCTGAATCATATCATATTCCTGTGATGCTCAAACAGAGTGTTGATGGTTTGAACATCCATGATGGTGCTTATGCCGACATGACGTTTGGGGGTGGCGGTCACAGTAGAGAAATATTGTGCAGAATGCCTGAGAATGCTCGTCTGTATGGTTTCGACCAAGACGGGGATGCCGAACAGAACATAATGAATGACAGCCGTTTCACTTTTGTGAGAAGCAATTTCAGATACCTGAAAAACTGGATGAGATATTATGGTGAAGATGGTCTGGACGGTGTTCTTGCTGACTTGGGAGTGTCGAGTCATCATTTTGATGATGAGACAAGAGGTTTCTCGTTTCGCTATGATGCGCCTCTCGATATGAGAATGAACAACAGGGCGGGAGTGACTGCGGCAGAAATCTTGCAAACCTATAGCGAAGAGAAGCTGAAAAGGATTTTTTCACTGTACGGAGAATTGAAAGATGCTGGCAGAATAGCAAGAAAAACAGTGCAATATAGAGAACAACAAGGCAATAGGCTGAATACGACAGGGGATTTTTTAGAACGTGCTCTGAATGGAATGGTTCAAAAAAAAGATGCCGCAAAACTGTTTCAGGCATTGCGTATTGAAGTGAACAAGGAAATGGTTGTGCTTGAGGAAATGCTGAAATCTGCAGTAGAGTTACTGAAACCTAACGGAAGACTGGTTGTGATTACTTATCACAGTTTAGAGGACAGAATGGTGAAGAACATTATAAGGACTGGCAACATTGACGGCAAGAGAGAACAGGATTTTTTCGGAAGAGTGAATACTCCATTAAGGGAAATTGGTAAGATGACAGTTCCGAGTGAAGAGGAGATTACTATCAATCCGCGCAGCAGAAGTGCAAAATTGAGAATAGCAGAAAAAAAATGATTTTTGACGAACAAGATACATACGAAGAGCAAAGTGCTCAATCTGAGAGACTTGGTAGTTCAACATTAGAGACTATCAGGGAGTTGAGTAGCGAAGATGACTACGTCAAAGGGAATCTTTCTTTGTCGAAGATTCTGCGTGGTGATGTGTTGAAGGTGCCATTTTTAAGAAGGCAAGTGAAACTCATTACTCTCATAGTAATCTTTATTTTGATTTTTATCTCAAATCGCTATAGCAGTGAGCATGAAATACAGGAAATAGACCATCTGCAAAAAGAACTTGTAGATGCCAAATACAAAGCACTTGCAAGTGCCAGCGTTCTGACAGAAAGATGCAGGGAGAGCAAAGTGGTGCAAATGTTGAAAGAGACTGATGATTCATTGATTCATACATCAAGCCAGCCACCTTTTATCATCAAGCGACAAGAATGATTAATGTAATTTACAATTTACAATTTACAATTTACAATTTATTTACGATTTAGTTAATTTACGATTTCATCCGCAAGGCTTATGTCTTAACTCCTTAACTTCTTAACTCCTTAACTCCTGACTCAAAACCGCAAAACCGTACAACCATAGAAATGAAAGAATTTGACAGTAGAAAGATATTGAAGCGTTACCAGTTTATTACTTGGTTTTTCGTTGTGATAGGCATTCTTATTATTTTGTCTGCCATACGAATAATGACCGTTGATAAGAATAAATGGATATTGCTGAGCAACACATTGGAAAAGGACAGTGTGGTATTGAAGCCTACACGTGGTTCTATTCTCAGTTGCGATGGTGAGGTGCTGGCAAATTCTATGCCAAGATATAAAATCTATATGGATTTCATGGTTGGTGATCCTAAAAAAAGAGATTCTTTGTGGGCTGCTAATCTTGATAATATATGTATTGGACTGAACATGATTTTTCCTTCCAAATCTGTTGATGATTTTAAATCTGGTTTTGAGGAAGGAAGAAAGGCAGGCAAGCGTCATTGGGAAATCTGGCATGAGCGCATAGACTACAATACTCTGAAAGCCGTAATGAAATTGCCGATACTATGTATGTCATCAAATAAAGGTGGATTCCATTATGAGGTGTTCAATGCACGAAACCATCCGTTTCAGACGTTGGCGAGCAGAACGATTGGTGATTTGTATGCAGGTAAGGACAGTGCCAGGTTTGGTCTGGAACTATCGTATGATTCGCTGCTCAGGGGTGTTGAAGGTTATTCAAAACGCCGTAAGGTGATGGATAGGTTTTTGGATATAATAGACATTCCAGCTACTGCAGGGGCAGATATTGTTACTACTATTGATGTGAATATGCAAGACGTGGCAGAGAAGGCGGTGGAAGACAAACTCATTGAGCTGGATGCAAATATAGGTATTGCCATTCTTATGGAATGCAAGACTGGTGATGTGAAAGCAATTGTGAATTTAGCAAAAGGACCCGATGGACGATATCGTGAGGATAAGAACCATGCTGTGAGTTCATTGTATGAACCTGGTTCTGTGTTCAAGACAGCATCGTTTATGGTGGCGCTTGATGATGGTGTTTGCGATACGAATGAAGTAGTAGAGACAGGTTGCGGAATAGTTGATATGCACGGAGCCAAGATGAAGGACCACAACTGGCACAGGGGTGGATATGGAACAATGAGACTGCCAAGGGCTTTGGAGGTGAGTTCAAATGTTGGTGTGAGCAAGATTATTGATAAGTATTATGGCAAGAATCCGCAGAAATTTGTTGACGGACTGCATAGAATAGGAATAGCAGAAGATTTGCATTTGCCGATACCAGGCTATGGAGCTCCAGTGATAGCAGGTCCAAAAGACAGGAAGGAGTATTGGTCGAAGACAGCATTGCCATGGATGAGTATAGGCTATGAGACTGGAGTGCCGCCAATATCAACAGTGACATTCTATAATGCCATTGCCAACAATGGGAAAATGATGCGTCCGCGGTTTGTTTCCAAAATAATAAAAGACGGAATAGTGGTCAAAGAGTTTGAGCCAGAAGTAATAAAGTCGCAAATCTGCAACCAGAAAACGCTGAAGGAGATACAGACCATTCTGACTCATGTGGTAAGTCAGGGATTAGGAAACAAGGCTGGCAGCAAATTGTTTCCTGTGGCTGGAAAAACTGGAACGGCTCAAATCTCACAAGGTGCAATGGGCTACAAGGGCAACACGGTGAATTATCTGTTGAGTTTTGCAGGATTTTTCCCTGCCGACAACCCTATGTATAGTTGCATAGTATGTATTCAGAAATCTGGTCTTCCTGCAACGGGTGGTGGAATGGCTGGTCCTGTGTTCAGGAAAATAGCAGAGGGAGTGATGGCAAAGAACCTGAAGCGTGACATTGAGGATGCAAAAGACACAGCCAACATATTGCCAAATGTGAAAAGCGGCAATATGCTGTTAGCAAAACCAGTATTGGCTCAGTTTGGCATCAGAATGAAAACAGATTGGGGAGCACCTTCAGATTCAAGACAAATAGTCTGGGGAACAGCATCTGAAACTGACAAGAAAATTTATTTGCAGAAAAATACAGAAAACAACAGTCAAAAGGTTCCTGATGTAAGAGGCATGGGAGCAAGAGATGCAATCTTTGCACTGGAATCGCGTGGCATCAGAGCAAAACTCACTGGAAGAGGCAGGGTTAAGGCTCAAAGCTATACGGCAGGAACTACTGTAACTAAAGGAATGGTTTGTCAATTGAATTTGGAATGAGAATATGAAACTGAAAGAATTATTACAGAACATTAGTCCTGTCAGGATTGTTGGCGATTCGGATGTCAACATTACTGGAGTAAATATTGATTCACGCCGCATTGCGGATGGTCATCTGTTTATTGCCATCAAGGGAACCCAGGTTGATGGACACAGTTACATCAGCAAAGCCATTGACTTAGGGGCAAATGCTGTGTTGTGTGAGACAATTCCTGACGAAACGGTTTCAGGCGTTACATATATTCAGGTGGAATCCACTGAGGCTGACGCTGGCAAAGTGGCAACAATGTTTTATGATGAACCTTCAAAAAAGGTGAAACTGGTAGGCGTGACAGGCACGAATGGTAAGACAACAATTGCTACCTTATTGTACAACATGTTTCGTAAATTTGGATATAAATGCGGATTGCTGTCAACGGTGTGCAATTATATCGACAATGTGGCTGTTCCAGCCGATCATACCACTCCTGACCCTATAGAACTGAACCGACTGCTTGCAAGTATGGTTGAGGTAGGGTGCGAATATGTGTTCATGGAATGTTCTTCGCATGCCATAGCCCAGAAACGAATAGGTGGGTTGACTTTTGCAGGTGGTATTTTCACCAATCTCACCCGTGACCATTTGGACTATCACAAGACGGTGGAAAACTACCGTGATGCAAAAAAGGCATTTTTTGACTCATTGGGCAAAAACGCATTTGCCATAACCAATGCCGATGACAAAAACGGCTCGTATATGGTGCAAAACACAAAGGCCGACATAAAGACCTATTCAACGCGCTCAATGGCTGATTTCCAGGCAAAGATTCTGGAATGCCATTTTGAAGGGATGCTTCTTGAAATTGAAAACAAGGAGGTGAACGTGCAATTCATTGGTAAATTCAATGTGAGCAACTTGCTTGCCGTATATGGTGCAGCCAAAATGCTCGGTCAGAAGCAAAACGATATATTGGTAGCATTGAGCACACTGAAAAGCGTCAACGGCAGACTCGACCCAGTGCGCAGTCCTGAAGGTTTCACAGCATTGGTTGACTATGCTCACACCCCAGACGCACTTGCTAATGTGCTTAGTGCGATACACGAAGTTATTGACACCCAACCATCTGTGAATGGCTGCAAACCACAGATAATAACAGTTTGTGGAGCTGGAGGCAACAGAGATCAAGGTAAACGGCCTTTGATGGCACAGGAAGCAGTAAGACAGAGCGACAAGGTGATAATTACCAGCGATAATCCTCGCAATGAAGACCCACAAGAGATAATAAATGAAATGCTTGCAGGACTGGACGACAAGCAGATGAAAAAAGTACTCAGTCTATCCGACAGAAAAGAAGCTATCCGCACAGCATGTATGATGGCAAAAAAAGGCGATGTGATTCTTGTTGCAGGAAAAGGACATGAGAACTATCAGGAAATAAAGGGCGTGAAGTATCACTTCGACGACAAGGAAGTCCTGGCAGAAATATTTAGGATATAATTATGTTACTCAAGTTTCGCAAGTTCAACTTGATAGGTTATAAGGTTATGAGGTTATAAGGTTATAAGGTTGAGATTACCATCTACTCGTTAGAGATAGCCAAACCTAAAAACCTAAAGACCTTAAGACCTCAAAACCTGAAACTTGAGCACATGCGAAAGTAGAATTATGTTATATTATATATTCAGATTTTTAGACCAATTTGGTATTCCTGGCTCACATTTGTGGGGATACATATCATTCAGAGCTATATTGGCATTGATTCTATCGCTTGTTATCTCGGCATGGTTTGGTGAATATTTTATTAAATTCCTGAACCGCAAACGTATTAGCGAAACACAGCGTGATGCTGCAATAGATCCGTTTGGAGTAAAAAAGATTGGTGTGCCGTCTATGGGTGGCATTGTGATAATTCTATCCATTCTGGTTCCAGCTTTGCTGCTTGGCAGATTGAGAAATATCTACATGATTCTAATGCTGGTGACAACAGTTTGGTTAGGTGTACTTGGATTTGCCGATGATTACATAAAAATTTTCAAAAAGCACAAAGAAGGCTTGCATGGTAAATTCAAGATTATAGGTCAGGTGGGACTGGGACTGATTGTCGGTTTGACGTTGTTCCTCAGTCCAGATGCTGTGGTAAGGGAAAATGTGCAGGTTAAATCAAAACACACAACAGAAATCCTCAAAACCTCAAAGCCTCAAAACCTCAAAACCTCAAAACCTCAAAACCTCAAAGTAGCCCCATCGTCGGACAATACGGCAACGGCTTACGTAAATGTTGAATCCAAATCCACAAAGACAACAATTCCATTTGTGAAGAATAATAATCTGGATTACACAGATTTGTTTTCATTTATGGGAAAATATAAGAATGCAGCTGGATGGATTTTCATAGTGATAATGACAATATTGGTTATCACCGCTGTGTCGAATGGTGCGAATCTTAACGATGGAATGGATGGCATGTGTGCAGGCACATCAGCAATAATAGGTGTGGCACTGGGTATTCTTGCTTATGTGTCGAGCCATATTGAATACGCTGCATATCTGAATATCATGTATATTCCTGGCAGTCAGGAACTGGTAGTGTTTATCTGTGCCTTCATAGGAGCATTGATAGGTTTCCTATGGTATAATGCCTATCCAGCACAGATATTTATGGGCGACACGGGTTCGTTGACCATCGGTGGTATTATAGCAGTATGTGCTATCATCATACATAAAGAACTTATGCTGCCTATTCTGTGCGGTGTGTTTCTGATGGAGAGTTTAAGCGTGATATTGCAGGTGTGGTATTTCAAATTGGGCAAAAGAAAAGGTGTCAAGCAGCGTATTTTCCGCCGCACTCCTATTCATGACAGTTTCCGCACAGAAGAGTCGCAACTCGACCCAGATTGCAAGTATCTGTTCAGAGGTTCCAACAGAGTTTTTCATGAATCAAAAATAACTATCCGCTTTTGGATTGTAACAATCATTTTGGCAGCAATAACAATTATAACATTGAAGATAAGATAAGAAGACCCCAGTGTCAAAGTCAGAGTCAGAGTCAACGAGTCAGAGTTTATGAATAGAATTGTCGTTTTAGGAGCAGGAGAAAGTGGTGCTGGTGCAGCCGTACTGGCTAAGGAAAAGGGGTTTGATGTATTTGTTTCTGATTTGTCAGAGATAAAAGACAAATACAAAAAAATGCTTGACAGCCATCATATTGAATGGGAATCAGGAAAGCATACCGAAGAAAAAATTCTGTCGGCTGATGAAGTAATCAAAAGTCCTGGTATTCCTGACACAGTGCCAATGATGCAGAAAATTATCAATAAGGGCATTCACGTGATAAGTGAAATTGAGTTTGCAGGCAGATACACCGACTCAAAAATGGTTTGCATCACAGGAAGTAACGGTAAGACGACTACCACATCCTTGATTTATCATATCTTCAAAAATGCAGCCTATAACGTGGGACTTGCTGGTAACATAGGTAGCAGCCTTGCCCTGCAAGTTGCAGAAGAGCCACACGACTATTACATAATTGAGTTGAGTTCGTTCCAATTGGATAATATGTATGGTTTCAAGGCCGACATTGCTGTCTTGCTGAACATCACTCCCGACCATTTAGACAGATACGACAACAATATGCAGAACTATATCGACTCCAAAATGCGAATCATCCAGAATCAGACCGAAAGTGATTACTTCATTTACTGGTATGACGATCCGATAATAAGGAAAGAACTTGAAAAATATGATATCAAGGCATATCAGTGTCCTTTCTCGGCTGTGAAGAAGAATGGTGTCATTGGCTATATGGAAGAAGGTATGTATGAGGAGAGTTCAGAGTTAAAAGTTCAGGAATTCTCTCACCCCTCCCTTCGACAAGCTCAGGGCAGGCTCACCCCTCCCCCTTCGCGCACCCCTCACCCTTATTTCAGTATGCCTCAAAACGAGCTCAGTCTTTCGGGTATTCACAATATTTACAATTCATTGGCAGCAGGAATTGCCGCAAAAGCAGCTGGAATCAACAATGAGATAATCAGGAAGTGCTTGGGTAATTTTCCTGGAGTTGAACACCGATTGGAAAAAGTGGCTACAATAGATGGTATCAGTTACATCAATGATTCCAAAGCCACGAATGTTGATGCTTGCTGGTATGCGCTTGAGAGTATGACCACACCAACAATCCTTATTCTCGGTGGGAAGGACAAGGGAAACGATTACAGTGCTATCTTGGAATCGGTTAAGAAAAAATGCACTGGACTTGTATTTTTAGGAGCCGACAACACGAAGTTGAAAGACTTTTTCAAGCAATTGCCTATACCTCAGCGCGATACGCATAGTATGCAAGAATGTGTGGATGCTTGCAGAGAATTGGCAAAATCAGTGTTAGAGTCAGAGTCAGAGTCAGTGTCAGTGTCAGTATTGTTGAGCCCTTGCTGTGCAAGTTTTGATTTGTTCAGAAATATGGAAGACAGAGGCGACCAGTTTAAAACAATCGTAAATGGCAGAAAATGAATAGATTCTACAGTATATTTAAAGGCGACAAAGTGATTTGGATGCTGTTCTTTTTTCTATGCATCATCAGTATTGTTGAGGTGTATAGTGCATCCAGCGAACTGACATATAACAGTGATTCCTATACAGCACCTATATTGAAACATGTGGGTATGCTTATCGCAGGATTTGTGATAATGATTGTTACGCTGAATGTGCATTGCAAATATTTCAAGGTGCTTACACCATTCCTGATATTATTCTCTGTCATAACTCTGCTTTGGGTGTTTTTTGTCGGACATGCCACTAATGGTGCAAGCAGATGGATTGAAATTTTAGGAATACAGTTCCAGCCGTCTGAAATAGCAAAAGGCTCAGTAATACTTGCCGTTGCTCAGATATTGAGCGCCATGCAGACGGAAATCGGAGCCGATAGGCGTGCTTTTAAATATATTCTTATTGTTGCATTGCCGATAACATTACTGATAATACCAGAAAATTTCTCTACAGCAGCCTTGCTTTTGCTTGTAGTGATAATGATGATGATAATAGGGCGGATTCCAACACGTTTGATACTGTATTTTGTTGGAGTGCTGGCTGCGATAGGAGTATTTGCGATAGGATGTATTTTCCTAATAGGCAATGTGGAGGACGCAAAAACAGATGAACAAAATGTTCTGACTGAACAATCAACAATTGCCAAAACTGAAAAAAGAGAAGGAATAGAAAAAGTATTCCACAGATTCGACACATGGAAAGGCAGGATTCTATCATTCTGCGACCATAAGGAAATAGACATCGCAAACTATGATTGGGATAAGGATGGTCAAAAAGGACATGCTAACATAGCCATAGCATCAAGCAACATAATCGGTCGTGGTCCAGGCAATTCTGTGGCACGCGACTGGTTGCCTCAGGCTTTCTCGGATTTTATCTATGCTATCATCTTGGAAGAGATGGGCATAATTGGTGGAGTGATTGTAGTGTTCTTGTTTATAGTGTTGTTGTTCCGAGCTCAGCACATTGCAAGTGATTGTGCAAGAAACTTCCCTGCGTTCTTGGTTTTAGGGTTGGCATTGTTACTGGTAACACAAGCAGTATTCAACATGTGTGTTGCGGTAGGAATGGCTCCTATTACAGGTCAGCCATTGCCGCTGATAAGCAAGGGTGGTACATCCACATTGATTAATTGTGCATATATTGGTATGATATTAAGCGTGAGTCGTTCAGCAAAAAAGAAAAGCACATGAATGAATTGATAATTAATAATTGACAAAAGGAGTTAAAGAAGACCCTCTAAATCTCCCTTAGGGAGACTTTGAGTCAGTGTCAGTGTCAGCAGTCAGAGTTAAATTGTAAAACCGCAAAACCGTAAAACCGTAAATAAAGATATGAATAAGGAATTTCGAGTAATTATCAGTGGTGGTGGTACTGGTGGACATATCTTCCCAGCTATATCAATTGCCAATGCAATAAAGAAACTTTGTGTAGATGCGCAGATTCTTTTTATTGGGGCATCGGGACGTATGGAGATGCAGCGCGTTCCAGATGCAGGGTATGAAATCAAAGGACTGCCAATCATGGGGTTTGACCGTAAGCACCTTTTGAAAAATATAATAGTATTATATAAGGTGTATAAATCCCAACGTATGGCAAAGAAAATAATAAAAGATTTCAAACCTGATGTTGTTGTTGGTGTTGGTGGATATGCCAGTGGACCAACTCTCAATCAGGCTGCAGCAATGGGAATACCTTGCCTTATTCAGGAACAGAATTCATACGCAGGTGTTACAAACAAACTACTTGCAAAGAAAGTGGCAAAGGTTTGTGTGGCATACGATGGAATGGAACGTTTCTTCCCTGCTGACAGAATAATCATGACAGGAAACCCAGTAAGACAGGCTCTTTTTGAAACAGCAGTTACCAAAGAAGAGGCAAAAAAGACATTTGGTATGAATCCAGATAAACCTGTCATACTATTTGTTGGCGGCAGTCTTGGAGCAAGAACTATCAATGAAAGTATTCTTAGCCATATTGATATGATAAAAAATTCAGATGTTCAAGTAATATGGCAAACGGGTAAATATTATAGTAATGAGATACATGATAAACTAAAAGGCGAAACGATTCCGAATCTTCATATCACGGATTTCATCAAAGATATTGGTGTTGCATATAAAGCTGCCGATTTGGTAGTCAGCCGTGCTGGAGCAAGTAGTATATCAGAATTCTGTCTGCTCGGAATGCCTGTGATATTAGTGCCTTCACCAAATGTTGCAGAAGATCATCAGACTAAGAATGCAATGGCGTTAGTAAATAAAGACGCTGCATTGTACGTGAAAGATATTGAAGCCAGAGATGCACTTCTCGAGTTGGCGATTAACACAGTAGCCGACAAGGACAGACTATGTGCTTTGAGTGAAAACATAAAAAAACTCGCACTTCCTGATTCGGCAGAGATAATCGCGCAAGAAGTTATTAAATTGGGAGATAGAGGTTAGAGCTTAGAGTTAATAGGAATGTTGTATTGTTTATATTGTATGTTGTATAGTTATGATTACTTTGACGCTCATACATATCATAAATATAAAATATAAAATGTAAAACATACACCCCCACTTAATTCCTAAAAACCGCAAAACCGCAAAACAGATTTACAATTTACAATTCATTTACGATTTAAACCGCAAAACCGCAAAACAGATTTACAATTTACAATTTATTTACGATTTAAACCGCACAACCGCACAACCGTAAAACCGTAAAACCGTAAAAAAGATATGGAACTTAAAGATATAAAATCGGTCTATTTTATAGGAGCAGGTGGCATTGGGATGAGTGCCATTGCACGTTATTTTCTGAAAAAGGGTTTGGTCGTAGGTGGATATGACAAGACTCCATCTGATCTTACCCGTACATTGGAAAAGGAGGGCATGGCTATTCATTATGATGAAGATATAAACAAGATACCAGCTGAATGTAAAGACAAATCTTCTACATTGATAATCTATACTCCTGCAATACCAGATGAGCATAAGGAATTTGTATATTTCCGAAATGAAGGTTTCGAGATTCAAAAACGTGCTCAAGTGCTTGGCACTTTGACTAAGTCGCATAAAGGATTATGCGTTGCTGGTACACATGGAAAGACAACTACATCAGCAATGGCTGCACATATTATGCACCAGAGCAGTCTGGATTGTAATGCTTTTCTTGGAGGGATATCAAAGAACTACGGCACAAACTATATTTTGAGCGATAGTGATTTTGTCGTTGTCGAAGCAGATGAGTTCGACCGTTCGTTCCATTGGTTGCATCCATATATGACAGTCATTACATCAACAGATGCCGACCATCTGGACATCTATGGTACAGAGGAAGCATATTTAGAAAGTTTCCGCCATTATACCACGCTCATCCAACCAGGCGGTGCCCTTATTCTACACACAGGATTAAAGATGACTCCAGCGGTACAGTCAGGAGTGGTAACCTACACATACAGCCGCAACGCAGGAGACTTTCATGCTGAAAACATAAAAGTTGAGAATGGAGAAATAACATTTGATTTTATATCACTAGTTTGCAATATTGAAAACATAAGGTTAGGACAGCCCATACCGATAAACATTGAAAATGGAATCGCTGCCATGGCATTGGCACAACTTAGCGGTTGTGCAGCAGAAGAAATCCGTAGCGCAATGGCAACTTTTGCAGGTGTTGACAGGCGATTTGATTTTAAGATAAAAACAGACAAACTGGTGTTTCTGTCAGATTATGCTCATCATCCGAAAGAGATTTATCAAAGTGCAAAAAGCCTGAAAGAAGTATTTAAAGACAGAAAAATCACAGCTATATTCCAACCACACTTATTTACAAGAACTCGTGATTTCTATAAGGATTTTGCTGACAGTTTGAGTTTGTTGGACGAAGTTATACTTGTAGATATATATCCAGCACGAGAGCAGCCGATTCCTGGAGTGACATCAAAACTCATCTATGACAATCTCCGTCAGGGAATAATAAAAACAATGTGCTCAAAAGATGAGGTACAGGATATTATTAAATCAAATGATTTTGATGTTCTTGTTGTCCTTGGTGCTGGTGATTTAGACAATCAAGTGCCAGAAATTGAAAAAATATTGAGAAATAGATATGAATAAAAATACTTGGATTAAAACCATCTTCGTAGTGTGCGATGTAGCAATACTTGTGTATATTGTATTCGTAATGGTGTCTTTCAGCAAGCCGCTGGCAGACAACAGTATGATTTGCTCTGAAGTGAACATCAATATAGAAAAGGGAGATTCTCCAGGCTTTCTTACATCGCGTGACGTTAAAAAAATCCTTGTTGCTCAGAACCTGTATCCGTTGGAACAAAATCTGTCGGATGTCAACACCAGGAACATTGAAGATTATCTCAAGTCGAACACCCTAATCGAAAACGCAGAATGCTATCAGACGTGTAAGGGGAAAATTTTCATAAACCTTATCCAACGGCAACCTGTACTGAGAATAAAGAGCATAAATGGCGATGATTACTATCTGGATTACAAGGGACGAATAATATCCGATGTATCATACGCATCTAATCAGATAGTAGCTTCTGGATATATTTCACAGCGATATGCTAAAAAGTATCTTACTGGAATAGGTCGTATTTTTGTCAAAAATTCTTTCTGGAATAGTGAGATAGAACAGATAAATGTTCTCAAGGATGGTTCTATTGAACTTGTTCCACGAGTAGGCAATCACATAGTTTATTTAGGTGAACCATTTAATATTGAACGCAAGTTGAAGCGATTATACGACTTTTATGTTTATGGGTTGAATAAAATGGGTTGGAATAAATATGAATATATAAATTTAGAGTTTGACAATCAGATTATCTGTCGGAAATAATTACAAACTCAAGTTTCGCAAGCTCAACTTGAGCGGTTATACGGTTATAAGATAATAATGAGCAATGAGATTTTTATTAGGATTTTGGTTAAGATTTCGAGCCCGAAGGGCGATCCCATAAAAATCGTCCCATAAAAGCAACGTACAGTTGCGCATTTCTATGGCGAGCCAAAGGCGAGACAT
>JAZLEX010000209.1:0-5444 GCA_045615485.1 Prevotella sp. | reverse complement strand
CTTGATAGGTTATAAGGTTTTAAGGTCTTAAGGTTATAAGGTTGAGATTACCCTCATTAAGTCAAAGGTAACTAAACCTCAAAAACCTAACAACCTAATAACCTCAAAACCTAAAACTTGAGCACATGCGAAAGTTGAATTTTATATAAAGTACTTTGCCAATTTTTTAATCATTGTTTCTTGCGAGAACACTACGACACGGTCGCCTGACTGAATCTGTGTGTTGCCTGAAACGAGGTAAGCCTTACCGTCGCGAATCAGTCCACCGATATTCATGTCCGATGGCAATTTGAGGTTTTTAACCTCTGCTTTTGTGACTTTTGCACCCTTGGCAACTACAAATTCAGCAACTTCAGCATCGGCGGTCATCATAAATCTGACATTTTCGACAGCCGACTTGAGAGTCCGCTGATAGATATGCCCTGCTGTGATTGTGCGTTTATTTATTATTGTACCGATGTCAAGGCTTTCAGCCATATTCACATAGTCCAGATTCTCAACCATTGCAACAGTCTTACGCACTCCGAGTCGTTTGGCTGTGAGACAAGCCAGAATATTGGTTTCGGAATTTTCAGTCAGTGAGACAAAAGCCTGAGTGAATTGTATGCCCTCATTTCTCAGGAGGTTTAAATCGCGGCCATCACCATTGATAATCAGAATATTCTCATCTTCGAGCAGTTCGTTCAACTGTTCGCATCGTTTCTCATCGGCTTCGATCAGTTTCACGCTGAAATGTTTCTGCATTGCCCTCGCTGCATTTACGGCGGTCTTACCTCCACCGACAATAATCACATTCTTTACATCCTCGTATTGAGCCTTACCCACTAATTTTCGTATGTATTGAATCTGATTCTTTGTGGTCATAAAATAGGCAATATCGTAAAGTTTAAGTTCGTCCATACCGCTTGGAATCAATGTTTCGCCATTGCGTTTTATTGCCACGATATGGAAGGGGTCGTTTGGTCCTGAAATATCTTTCAGTGACTGGTTGAGTATTTCGCATGTCTCACGGAGTTTTACTCCGAGCAGGACAAGTTCGCCATTATAAACATCCCAGCGCATTCTCGCCCAACTTGTATGGAGTGAGGTTGCAGTCTCAACACCTGCCAGATATTCAGGATAAACGAGGTAATCAATGCCTATATGCTTGAAATGTTCAACCATTTCAGGTCGTATATATTCTGGATTGTCAATTCGGGCAACAATCTTCTTTGCTCCCAATTCATGCGCCAGCACACTACTGGTGATATTGATATTCTCGTCGGCATTCACCGCAACAAACAAGTCGGCTCTGCCAATCCCTGCATCTTTCAGAGTCTGGACACTTGTCGGTGAGGCATTGATGGTCATCATATCAAAGTCGCCTGTCAGATAGAGCAGCTTCTCTGTATTTTCATCAATCAAGACCACGTCTTCATTGTCGCTCAGCATAAGTTTTGCAAGATGTATTCCTATGCCATTTGCACCAGATATAACGATTTTCATTATTTGCGGTTTTAAAGTTGTGGGGGGTTAAGGTTTTCCGGAGTTTCCGGGGATTCCGGAGTTTCCGGGTTATCCGGAGTTTCCAGGGGTAAGGTCATCGCTATCGTTTTTGTTATTGATTCTTCGTCTAATTTTACGAGTTTCATCAGTTCTGGTATGGAGCCATGCTCTACAAACTGATCTGGCAAACCCATTCGGATAATCTTGATATTATAATCATGGTCCTGCATCCATTCGGTTACGGCAGAACCGAGACCACCGTTTCTCACACCATCTTCGACTGTAACTACCTTATCGTAGTTTCTGCCTACTTCATTGAGGATGTCTTCATCTATTGGTTTGAGGAAACGCATATCGTAATGCGCTACATTTAATTCTTGCGCAATTTTATTTACCACATTCCCAAGAGGTCCTATTGTAAGGACTGCCACTCTGAGAGCATCTGGATTTTGTGGCTTATGTAGCAAACGTCCTTTGCCGACAAGTATTTCTTCGAGTGGGCACCGCCAATCGACAAGCACACCCCTTCCACGAGGATAACGGATTACAAATGCTCCTTTGCCGTTGAGTTGGGCTGTGAACATCATTTTGCGCAATTCATGTTCGTCCATCGGTGCGGCTATAGTGAGATTTGGAATAGGACGCAAATAAGCCAAGTCAAATGCTCCATGATGAGTAGGACCATCTTCACCAACAAGTCCAGCCCTGTCAAGACAAATGACCACTGGCAAATTTTGAATTGCCACATCATGAATGATGTTATCGTATGCTCTTTGGGCAAAACTGCTGTAAATGTTGCAGAATGGTTGCATACCTTCCTTTGCCAGTCCTGCAGAGAACGTTACAGAATGTCCTTCGGCTATTCCCACATCGAATGCTCTTTCTGGCATGGCATGCATAAGAATATTCATAGAACACCCAGTTGGCATGGCAGGTGTGATGCCTACGATTTTTTCATTCTGTCGGGCAAGTTCCACTAAAGTTTCTCCAAAGACATCCTGGAATTTAGGCGGCATGTTTTCATGCGTGGTACTAATTCTTTTTCCTGTATCAGGGTCGAAGAGTCCTGGGGCATGGAATGTTGTAGGGTCTTTTTCGGCTGGTTCATAGCCTTTGCCTTTTATGGTATGCAGATGAAGCAGTTTCGGACCGGTCATATTCTTAATCTCCTGCAACACACGCACCACTTCAATAACGTCATGTCCATCGTATGGACCGAAATAGCGAATATCAAAACCCTCAAACATATTCTGTTGCTGAGAGATAAGTGATTTTACAGCATTATTGAAACGAATCAGTGATTTTCTGCGTTTGTCGTCAAGTATGCCTTTTGAATAGAGCCAGTTTGAAGCCTTGAAACGTAGTCTGTTGTAGTTCTTGTTTGTATTCAGATGTAAGAGATAATCCTTCATGCCACCCACGCTGCGGTCGATACTCATATTGTTGTCGTGCAGGATGATGAGCATGTCGTTAGGTTGTGATGAGGCGTTGTTTAATCCCTCGTATGCCAAACCGCCACTCATAGCACCATCGCCTATTACTGCAACGATATGATGTTTGTTGCATGTCATTTTTTCTGCAACAGCCATACCCAATGCAGCAGATATGGAGTTGCTTGCATGACCACTGGTAAAGGTGTCGTACTCGCTTTCATCAGGCGAAGGGAAAGGACGCAAACCTTTGAATTTACGGTTTGTTGAAAAACGTTCACGCCGCCCTGTCAGGATTTTGTGACCATATGCCTGATGACCTACATCCCATACAACCTTATCGTTTGGAGTATCGAACACATAATGCAATGCAACAGTTAGTTCTACTGTACCAAGTGAACTGGCGAAATGCCCTGGATTATCTGCCAATTCGGCTATTATGAATTGACGTAATTCGTCACACACCTGCGGCAATTGTTCTATTTGCAGCTTGCGTAAATCAGAGGGGTATGAAATATGTTCTAATAAACTCATTATGAGGTTTTGAGGTTTTTTCCGGGTTTGCCGGAGTTTCTGGATTATCCGGATTATCCGGGGTTTCCAGGGTTAGGTTATCGTTTTTATTATGAATTGTGAATTTCATTCCTTTTCAACATGGAAGATGCCTGACTTGGATGTTGGCTCGGAGGAATAAAAATGTATTGCACTATCGTTAAGTCGGAGATGTTGGTTTTGGATAAGGCGTATAACCTCTGCACCTGCAAGTAGAACAGGACCATATCCATGTGCTGCATAAGGACTTACAGGACGGTAATAGTAGAATGCTGGTTCAAATCCCATTCCCGTTCCCACACAAGTACCTTCAACTTGTCCCTCGGCATTGATTTTTGAGTTGACTGCATTCCATCCGAGTACTGTAGAGGCTCCGTAGGTCTTGGCATTCAGCCATCCCTCATTGATTCCGTGTGCTATGCAATAGACATAGATTGCTGTGGCTGATGTTTCAAGATAGGAATCGGACTTGTCGAGCAGCTGATGCCAGAAGCCTTCACTGCTTTGTAGTCTTACCAGTCCTTCGACATGTTTCTTGTATAATTGTAATATCTCTGCACGATCGGGATGATTGGCTGGCAGTTCATCAAGAACCTCTGTCAGAGTGAGTAATGCCCATCCGTTTGCTCTTGCCCAGAAGAAAGCAGGATGAGGGTCCATTGATTCCACCCAACCATGTCGGAAGAGTTGCTTATCCTCAAGCCACATACGTTTCTTGAAGAGTTTTATCTGCTTGGTAGCCTCATCGAATTTGCCATAGAACGCCATTGGAGGAATGCCCATAAACATATCGTCGAGCCAGACGGAGTGATACTGTGGGCGATTGCGGGCAAGTATGCCATCTTTGAGTCGAAATTCCTTGTTGAGGATAAAGTCCATATAGTTGTCGATAAGAGGCTTCAACTCCAAATTTGCATCCATGCGTTGAGCCTTTATCATCGAAGCACAGACTGCGCCAGCATCATCAAGAGCCTTTGGTTCGATAACCTGCCGCATCTGTCCATCAATAGTTGCCCCTTTTTTCAGCAAAGATTGGAAATGTGGCATTTGTTCGGCAAGGAATGACATTCTTTTCGTTGCATATTCCATGTAGGCTTTATCGTTAGTTATCTGAGCAACCTTTAGCATACCCGAATAAGTAACACCCCATTCGTAGGAAGTGAGTCGGAAGGCTCCACGAACCAACTCGTCTGGAGTTTTCATTCCTATTGGTGTGTTGGCGTCAACATATTTCAAGACTCTGTCGAGCGAAGTTTTCACATTTTCTGCGGTGGGCAGAGTGTAAGGTATCTTGTAATCTGGCTGCATGAAATGTAGTGGAGTATTGGCATCAGTCATCTTCAGGTCTTGAGTTGGTGGTGTCCATCCTTTTACCTTTGTCAGATCCACCATCATGAGATTGAGTCGTTTGCCATTAGTGAAATGGCCTGACTGGAAACATAGTTTAGTACCATCAGGACTGAAGAACGGCTGTGCATGGTCGGGCTTCATTTTGCAGTCGGATGCAATCTGTATTCTTTCCCCTGTGGAATTGTTGATTATCCATACACTACCAGCAAAAGTGTCGCCACACGACCAACGATTGTCGCGGCTTGCATTACAATGCCAGAAGCCTTTTCCTCCCAACATCTGATTATCAATGCCTGCTGGTGAACTTGTTTCCACCTGTCCTAAAACATCCACATCGTCGTTGCGCAGATTTATGCGGAAGATACCATGAGCCTGTTTGCGCAGACGTGGCTGGAAACCGAGTATATTAAAATATACATAGTCTTCGGAAGCAAATGTTTCGTGAGTAACCCAGTCGAGTGGTGTTTCTTTATAAAGATGTTTTAGATTTGAGCCATCGCTCTTTACGAACCACATACGCTGGAAGGCATCGCCACCTGTCTCATTGCAGAACACAATTTCATCACCACGAAATCTGCTTGCCTGGATATGACCTACTCTAAATTCCACATCACAAACCTTTTCCAC
>JAZLEX010000208.1:0-5821 GCA_045615485.1 Prevotella sp. | reverse complement strand
GTATTAGAATGTTATCTCATTTAAGCCCTGTATGGGCGACATAATTTCATATACTCCGACAACCATAAACGACCAACTGACGACAAACCGAGAGCAGAAGGCAAATGGTTGGTGAGTCTATCGAACCATATTTGCGTTATGTCGAGGTGCGGAGGAAGAAAAGCCGCACAGCGGATTAAATAACCAAAAGGGTGAGTAGTCACGTAGATTATGGGTTGTAGGTACTATGTTACCTTATATTCGCCTGGAAGGCGATACAGCGAGCGTAGCGAGTGGTCAGTAACTGGGGGCAGCGCCCTCGGAATATGGCAACCAACAAGCACACGTGCCTGGAAGGCACTACCTCGCAACAAGGTACTGGCCTCTACCCAGAAACTAGTGGTGGCGTTCTATGTTCCGAGCACATCTCCTTCGTCGATGTACCCGGTTCTTCGGCAAAGCCTCAGGCGCAAGCGGAGTCCTAAGATATTGTCTTCTATACAATCTTATTGTATTTTGATGTTATTGAATACACTGCGGGGTTGCGTGTGAGCCCAAAAGGTTGAGTAGTTACAAAAAAAATGGAGTGCCGCTGCACTCCTGACTTGTTAACCTTAAATCTAATACTATGAAAAACACGGTGCAAAGATAATGTATTCTATGGGAAGAAACAAAATTTTCTGCGTTTTTCTAACTTTTTTTAACATTAGATAATGTTTACTTCAGGTTCAATAACAATTCCGAACCTCTCTTTTACATCATTTTGGATGGCCTTGCAGAGTTCCAGAATATCATTTCCTGAAGCATTTCCCTTATTAATGAGAACCAAAGCCTGCTTTTCATATACACCTGCATTACCAAGACTTTTTCCTTTCCATCCACACTGGTCAATCATCCATCCTGCAGGAATCTTCACTCCATTTTCTGCATCATAGTGCGGCATATTCGGATATTTCGCAAGTAATGCGTTGAATACGGATTGATTAACAACAGGATTCTTGAAAAAACTTCCAGCATTACCTGTTGTTTTAGGGTCGGGCAATTTTGAATTTCGGATATTGATAATCGCATCCCGAATCTCTCTTGCAGTAATTACAGGTTTGTTGGAAAAATATTTTTTAAGTCCTGCATATTCAAGCACAGGGGTAAAGACAGTGTCTAATTTCAATGTTACAGACAATATGGCATACTGTCCTTTATAATCAGTCTTGAAAATACTGGAGCGATAGGAATAGTTGCATTCTTCGTTTGAGAATCTCCTGAATGTTCCAGTAGTCAGATGATACGCATCAACGAATGCAATGACATCCTTCGCCTCAACACCGTATGCTCCTATGTTCTGGACAGCAGCGGCTCCTGTCTCACCAGGAATCAAACTTAGATTTTCCGCACCATAATAGCCATGCTGCACACACCAGTCAACTACATCATCCCAAACCTCACCACCTCCAACTTCGATGAATATGGGTTGTGGGTTGTGGGTTGTGGGTTGTGGGTTAATCCGCGTTCCCTTTTTTGTGCAGTGCAATATGGTGCCTTCATAATCGTGCGTGAAAAGCAGATTACTGCCATGTCCAATACACAAGAATTGACCTGTCAGAGATTCACGTATTTTGTCCAAATCGTAGATTGAATCATATTCAATGAACTTTTTGCACTTAACGTCTATGCCGAAAGTATTGTGCTGCAGCAGACTATAGTCCTCGTAAATCTTCATTGTTCAAACTTGGTGAGTTTCCAATGTTTCTTTATGTCGCGTTCAAAACTCAGGCGAATTTCCAGACCGTTTGCAATACCGTTGATAACAAAAATTTTTTTATTCGAATCAGAGCCGTTCTTGTCATCATAGATAATGTTAAAAAGAAATTCTTTTGGCAAATTAGGGCAGAACGCAGACCATGTCTCTGGTTGTATTTCGCCTTCGAGGTTGTCAAAATCATTATCAGGATCAGGTCCGATGAATTTCACAGGATTGTTTAGACTTTGAATCTGGAACTTGCTGTCATTGGCAAATTTATAATAGAAATGCAGGAAATCACCGTTAGGACTTTCGCTGATTTTCATAGTGTCAATGTCAGTCAGCATCCAATACCCTTTTATCTGATGAAACGTATATTGCTTGATGCTATTGAGTTTCAGGAAGATTTTCTCCACAATAGCCTTTGTCACATTTGTATCGTTCTGTAGTATCAGCTGATACTCGTTATCAAAAATAGGGGTGTAGAAACCCTGTTCTATGAAAAATGCGTTGTATGTCCAACGGTCATTGTCCAATGTCATGCGCTCCTTCTGTAGCCGCTTGTTGCTGGCAAAGTTGAAAAAGAAGTCATTAAACAACTCGTCGGCACCATGAGGCATAGTGCTGTCGAGCAAAGCTTCGAGAGAATCCATTTTTGCGCGGGCAATACTGTCAGAATCAATCCAGTTCTGATTGCTATCTGTACGGTTGCCATTACAACTGATAATGGTAATTGCGACAACTACCATTATCAGAATCTGTGATAATTTAGCAAATCTTGCGTGCTCCATCCGAAATTACTACATTGTATATGTTAGGTCTCTTTCCAAATTTTTCATTATATTTGTTTATGGCATCCGAAATGAACTGGTCGTATAGTTTTTCTTTAACGAGATTGATTGTGCAACCGCCAAATCCACCGCCCATTACTCTTGAACCTGTGACACCATTTGCTCTTGCAATGTCGTTGAGGAAGTCCAGTTCTTCGCAACTCACTTCATATTCTTTGCTCAAAGCTTCGTGGGTTTTGTACATCAGTTCGCCGACCTTCTCATAATTGCCCTCCTGCAAAGCTTCTGCCACTCCAGCAACACGGTCAAGTTCACCAATGAAGAAACTTGCACGTTTGTAGTCCTCTTCACTTACAAGGTGCTGTACGCTTTTCAGCATATCCCAATCCACATCGCGCAACAATTCAATTTTCTTTGATGGATATTCCGATTTGATAGCATGAAGCACATTCTCACAACTTTCCCTGCGTTTGTTATATGCAGAAGAAGCCAATTCATGCTTCACCATTGAGTCGATCAATACAACCTTATAACCTTCAGGGTTGAATGGCAAGTATTCATATTCCATGCTGCGGCAATCAAGTTTCATCAAATGATTCTTCTTGCCATGAACACTTGCAAACTGGTCCATAATACCACAGTTTACGCCAACGTATTTATGCTCTGTAGCCTGTCCAACGAGAGCCATATCGAGAGTGCTGACCTTATTCTCACCAAACAAGTCGTTTATGGCAAGAGCGAAGCAGCTTTCCAGTGCAGCCGATGACGACATACCAGCACCGAAAGGCACGCAACCATAGAATGCAGTGTTGAATCCCTTTACGTCAACGCCTTTTAGTTTCATTTCTCTTACCACGCCATAAATATAGCGTGCCCATGTCGTGCTTGGACCTACAGGGTCGTCAATATCAAATTCAACCCTGTCTTTTTGGTTCATTGCGTAGCACATCACTTTGTTGGTACCATTTGGGCGAACTTCTGCCATAACAACAGAATCAATTGCCCCTGGCATTACAAATCCGCCATTATAATCAGTATGTTCACCAATCAGGTTCACTCTTCCTGGGGCTACATAAATATTTCCCGTCTTGCCATCGAAATGCTTGATGAAACGGCTTCTTACAAATTCAATATCCATTTATTATCAGTTTTTTTTGTTAAGTATAAAGTATGTCAAGTTTCGCAAGCTCAACTTGATGGTTATGAGGTTTTATTTTTTTAGACAAAAAAGCCGATTTTTCCACATCCAACACCTTGGATGGCTTTTTTATCTTTTTATCTATAACCAAAACCGCAAAACCGTATAACCGCAAAACCGTATATTTTCTTATTCCGTGCCGAAAGCGTAGATGGTTTTTTGTTTGTATTTCCGATATGGCTTTAATACCACAGATGGGAAGTAAGGATGATTTGGTGAATCAGGGAAATGCTGACACTCAAGGCATACAGCACTGCGGCGTGGGAATGTGGCACCATGCTGACCAGGATAACCATTTGCCCAGTTGTCGGTGTACATCTGCACACCAGGTTCAGTAGTATATACCGTCATTGTACGTCCCGAATTAGGTTCGGTGATTTTACCAGCATAGCTCAATTCACCTTCTTCTTTCTTGTTCAAAACGAAACAGTGGTCGTAACCAGCGCCATTGCGAATCTGTTCGTCATCAGCATCAATATCCTGACCTATAGCCTTAGGCTTGCGGAAGTCGAAAGGAGTACCTGCTACAAGCCGTATTTCACCAGTAGGAATCTGTGTATCATCAATTGGCAGATAGTAATCAGCATTGAGTTCGCAAATCTGGCTGTCAATGGTAGGGGTAGGGTTGGCAATGCCAGCCAAAGAAAAATATCCATGATGAGTGAGGTTTATGATTGTCTTCTTGTTTGTAGTGGCAAGATATTCAATAATAAACTCATCATTGTCGGTAAAGGTATATTCCACGCACACTTTCACTTCACCAGTGAAGCCCTCTTCACCGTATGCCGATGTGTAGAGCAGAGCAATGCTATTATCGTTGAGTTTTTGTGCTTCCCAAACCCTTGCATGGAAACCAGTCGGACCGCCATGCAGAGAATTTACACCATTGTTGATGGCAAGTTGGTATTCCTTTTCGTTAAGAGTGAATTTACCTTTGCAGATACGGTTGCCAAATCTTCCGATAAGAGTTGACAGATAAGGTTCAGGACTTGCAATCACATCCTGGATATTATCATGTCCTTGAATAACGTTGGCAATATTACCATTCCTGTCGGGAACCATTATGGCAACTACAGCACCACCATAATTGGTGACAGCCACCTCATGGCCTTTAGAGTTTTTTAGCACAAATAAGTCAGTCTTTTTTCCATTGATAGTGGTTTGAAAATCCTCTCTCTTCAAACCACAAAGATATTCTGTTTCTGTATTCATAATTTTTAGGTTTATAACTTTTGGCGCAAATTTAGTGCAAACCAAACGCAAAACCAAATTTTTACGAAAAAATTTCAAATAATTAACTCTGTTAAAGTTAAACAATGTAACTACTCACCCTTTTTTTTTGCTCACACACAACCTTGTCTCTGCCTTATCGCTACCTTATCTCTACCTCATATTCGATTTTTCTTCGATTGATATTCGATTGATATTCGATTGTTATTCGATTCAGATTCGAAGAAGAACTGAACAATAAATAAATATGAATTGAAGATGAATCGAATATATGCCTGTTATAAGCCTTATACAACCAAAAGGCTGAGTAGTTACGATTTAGAAGAAGTTCTATGAAAAGGTTTATCTCGGTTTTTGTCTAAACAAGGCTTCCCCCACTAATTTCCCACTGTGCCGTAGTGCCTTCCAGGCACGTGTACTTGTTGGTTGCCATATTCCGAGGGCGCTACCCAGTTACTGACCACTCGCTACGCTCGCTGTATCGCCCTCCAGGCGAGTTAACTGAGTAGTTACATGGGGCAGAAATTCCACGTTGTCAAGATTGTCATTGTCACGATTGTCAAAATGAAAAAGCAAAACTTTTTTAATTCCAAAAATGATTTTGACAATCGTGACAATGACAATCATGACAATGGAATCATCAATGTGAGATTCTGCACACGTTGCCCCAAATATATTATAGATATTAGCCACAAATTAACTACAAAACTCCCATACTTCTCCCACCACAAGTGGGAAGTATGTGTGTATATGGTAATCGAAAAGTGTACCACTTAGTAATTGAAAAGTGTACCACTTTCCAATTGCGGTGCAAAGATACAATCAATTGAGTAAACTTGCAAATAAAATTCTCCAAAACATAGTTATTTAGCATTAAATTTTCTA
>JAZLEX010000207.1:0-13504 GCA_045615485.1 Prevotella sp. | reverse complement strand
GTTGCAATATGCCCTGCCGCAGAATATTCCGAATAATAGAATAACTACAAAAGTAAAAACCACCACCAGATTAAACACCAGTCCTGCTGATGTTCCTACACTCATCCACCGTCCAAACATGCTGTATGGGTCTATCAGCGCTGCAAGGGATGCTGCACCAAAGGCAAAGAATGCCAAAAAAGCAATCAGGAAAGCATAACGAATCAAAGGATAGCCTTTACTGTAGTGGAATTTCTTATGTTTGTGTATCAGACGGCATACAATATCCTGGAAAATACCAAGTGGACAGATAATACTACAATACAGTCTGCCGAAAATCAGGGTTATAATCAGAATCACTACGACGACCACAAAATTCAAAGCCATCAATGCTGGCACTAATTGAATCTTTGCCATCCATCCGAGCCACTGACTGTCTTCTGGCAACAAGCCCGAAAACAGCAGCAGCATTCCAAGGAAAAAAATCAGTGCTATGATTTTTCTAATACTCTTCATCACTTTTTATTCAAAACCTAAATAGAATACAAATTCTCTGTCCATATAAGGTACCCGATATTGTTTCAATGCTCTTGCATTTTTGCTCCAGGAGTCTATACCACCAACACCAGTATGCTCCATGTCAATAAACAGATTTGTATAGATTGACTTATTGAGCGATTCTGGATGACGCTGGTTCTTGTCCTTGCCCTCATCCATTTCCTTCAGATCATAATGTAATGCCGAAGCATAGAAAGGCTTTTCAGCAAAAACAGTCATATTACCTTGTTTCCACCAACGGATATCACTCTTAGTACCAGTCTCCATAGGACGTACGTATGGGAAGAATTGTTCATCTGCAGTCTGGCTATAAACACCTATGTTTTGTGAAACCTTTCTGTCGGCATAGTTTTCTATCGGTCCGCGACCATAGTATTCACTATTGTCCATCTGGTATGGCAATTGCATCACAACGCCATAGCGGAACATTTCAGGAATTTTTGCACTCTTGTCGGTTGTCATCTTCATCGTCACTTTCACCAGTCCGTCAAACATAGTCTCATATTTCATCGTCAGTTGTGCTTTAACGTCTGGCATTTCATATACGGCAGTTGCAACATTGCCGTTCTGAGTGAATGAAGTCAGGTTCATCACTGGTTCTTTCCAAGGCAGATAGTCCCAATGCAGATTTGCTCCCATGTCATTGTCAGTAACAGCACGCCAGAAGTTAGGAATCATCGTGCCGTTCTTGCCGAGTACATTCTTGCCATCAACGGTTATGGCAGAGAGGAAACCTGTCTCTTTTACAAATGAAAGCACAGGCTTTTTCCAATTCTTTGCCTCTACAAATGTCTTTGCATCATTTGCAATTGTCAGCTGCTGATGAGCCACTTCGTGATTAGCTGCCAGCAATGGTTCGTCTGTCTTCAACTGATAGCTGAGGGTGAGCAGCACTTCCTTGCCTTCAGGCATATTATTGATTTTTGGTAATGCTACCAAAGCACGTTTTTGAGGTTCAACCTTTAGTTTCTCCACTACTCCACTCTGTAGTTTCTCACCATTGGCAGTAACTGTCCACACAAGTTTCACATTACTAAGGTCCTTAAAGAAATTCTCATTATAGATTTCCAGCTTACCATTTTTGATTTCGCTCCAGATACTCTGGTAGTTATAACCTATCTCGTATGCTTGAGGAGTCAGTTTTCTTTCGGATGTAATAAAACCGTTGCAGTTGAAGTTATTGTCGGAAGCATCGTATTCGTTGTAGTCACCACCGTATGCCAAGGTCTTGATTTTCTTGCCGTCACGAATCAGTTCTGCATGCAGAGCCTGGTCAACGAAATCCCAGATAAAACCACCCTGATATTTAGGATACTTGCGTACCAAGTCCCAATACTCCTTAAATCCACCACCAGAATTACCCATTGCGTGTGAATATTCACATTGTATCAGCGGTTTTGTCTTGCTTGCATCAGTAGCGTATTTCTCGCAGTCGGTTTGAGTCATATACATCGGACAGAAAATATCTGTGTTTTCACCACCATGAGCCTGTTCAAATTGCACAGGGCGCGACTTATCCTGTTCCTTTATCCATTTATATGCAGCCGTGAAATTGTCACCATTGACAGTCTCGTTACCCATACTCCATATTACTACCGACGGGTGATTATAATTCACTTGCACATTATGCTGGTTACGTTCCAGAATCTGCTTTGCAAACAACGGAGTCTTTGGGATTGCATCCTTACCGTAGCCAAAAGCGTGACTTTCCTGGTTTGCCTCAGCAACGAGATAAATACCATACTCATCACACAGGTCATACCATACAGGATCATCTTCGTAGTGAGATGTGCGTACGGCATTGATGTTCAGTTTTTTCATAATGGTAATATCCTGAATCATACGTTCACGAGAGATAACATAACCACCGTCTGGATCCATCTCGTGACGATCGGTACCCTTAAACAGCACAGGCTTGCCATTCACGAGCACCTGTGAATCTTTTATTTCCACACTGCGGAAACCAACTTTCAGATTCACTTCGTCCAAAGTTTTTCCACTCTCATCCTTCAACATTGCAGAGAGATTGTATAGATAAGGACTCTCAGCACTCCACAGATTAGGTTTCGACACCTTCATCTTATCAGCATGACCTTTGGCAACCACTTTCCCTTTCTTGTCGGTAAGCACATAGCTCATTTTCCCATTACCGACAACAGTTGGCATAACGTTCAGTTCACCAAACATGTCAGCCGTTACACGAATGTCCTGAATACGGTTATCCTTGTCGCGTGCCGACAGATAAGAGTCGCGTGCAATACCAGTCAGTCTCCAGAAGTCCTGGTCTTCGCAATAACTGCCATCGCACCAGCGGCGTAATTTCATCACAAACTTATTCTCCTTGCCTACCGACACAAAAGGAGTAACATCAAACTCCGCTGCCACCTTACTGTCTTCAGCATAACCCACAAACTTATTATTTACGTAGAGAGCAATACATGAAGTGGCACTACCGAAATGAGCAACAATATGCTTGCCGTTCCAGTCGGCAGGAATGGCAATATTTTTTTCATAAACACCTAAATAGTTGTCACGCTTAGGCACGTATGGAGGATTGTTATTGAATTTGCCATTCCATGCAAAACCAATATTCACATAGATAGGAGCATAGCAGCCATTGAGTTCCCACATACCAGGAACAGGCATTTTACTGACATTATAGTCATTTGTTTTCAGACCAGTTTGTAAGTCGTACAAAGTAAAGTCCCACACTCCATGCAGCGATAGTCTTTGCTCCATCTCGCTTTTGAAAGAAGTATGCATTGGGTAGCGGTTGATTTCGTTCACCTGCATGTTCTGCCATGCGTTACCCTCATCAGCCATTGCACATAAACTTGCGCAAAAAGCTAAAATAGTCAAAATAGATTTTTTCATGATTGTAGATTATTTTTGAATTGTCAATAAAGTATCTTTGAATCTTTCACACATTTCGCGTACATCGGGTGCAAAGATAAGAAAAAAACTTTGTTTTTTAATTGATAATTGATAATTGATAATTGACAATTTTGTTTTTTTCATAAAAAATCTTAAAACCTTCAACCCTCAACCCTCAACCCTCAATCTTTTTCTTATTTTTGCGTTCGAATATATTTTTTTTAAAACTATACATATTATGGCAAAACAATTTATGGATGAAAATTTCCTGTTGGAAACCAAAACGGCACAGGAACTATTTCATAACCATGCGGCTAAAATGCCGATTATTGACTATCATTGTCACCTTATCCCTAAAATGGTGGCAGACGACCACAAGTTTAAGTCTATAACCGAAATATGGCTCGGTGGCGACCATTATAAGTGGCGTGCTATGCGAACTAATGGTGTACCAGAAAGATTCTGCACTGGCAATGACACCACCGATTGGGAGAAATTTGAAAAATGGGCAGAAACTGTACCTTATACTTTCCGTAATCCTCTCTATCATTGGACTCATCTGGAACTGAAGACCGCATTTGGTATCAACAAATTGCTGAAACCAGAAACTGCAAAGGAAATCTATGATGAGTGTAACGACAAGTTGCTGAACGACCCGAATTATACCGCTCGTGGTTTCATGCGTCGCTATAATGTGGAATGTGTCTGCACAACCGATGACCCTGTAGATGACCTGCGCTATCACAAACAGACCAAAGATAGTGGCTTTGAAGTGCGAATGATTCCTGCATGGCGACCAGACAAAGCCATGAATATTGAAAAACCAGACTTTGCGGACTATGTCAATAAACTTTCAGAAGTGTCTGGTGTAAGCATTTCTTCATTCAAGGATATGGTAGATGCTTTACAAAAACGTCATGATTTCTTCCATGAGAATGGCTGCCGACTGAGCGACCACGGTATCGAGGAATTCTACGACGAGCCATATACAGACAAAGAAATTGAGGAAATATTTGCAAAAGCATTGCTAAAAAAAGAATTGTCAGTAAAGGAACAGCGCATGTACAAGCATGCTTTCCTGTATGAAATGGCTGTTATGGATGCAAATGCTGACTGGACACAACAGTTCCACTATGGAGCCATTCGCGACAACAACACACAGATGTTCAATCAGCTTGGTCCTGATACAGGTTTCGACTCTATAGGAGAATTCAATACTGCACGAGCAATGAACAAATTCATGAACCGCCTGAACATGGAAGGCAAACTTACACGCACCATATTATATACACTGAATCCTTGTGCAAACGAGGTGATTGCTACTTCATTGGGCAATTTCCAGGACGGCACTTGCCCTGGCAAGATTCAGTTTGGTAGCGGATGGTGGTTCAACGACCAGCTCGATGGCATGACACGACAGATGAATGCACTGTCTGTTTTAGGTCTGCTGAGTAGATTTGTAGGTATGCTCACCGACTCACGTTCATTCCTCTCCTACCCTCGTCATGAATATTTCCGCAGACTGCTCTGCAACCTGCTGGGCAATGATGTGGAAAAAGGACTGATTCCTGATACTGAAATGGATCAGTTGGCTAAAATGGTGGAAGACATCTCTTACAATAACGCAAAAAATTATTTTAATTTTTAATTTATGAAATTATGAAAAAGTTAGTTATTATGATTTTGGCAGCCTTTGTATGCTGCACAATAAATGCTCAGACAGACGCGTCGAAAAAGGCTGTTAAGGCTCATGCTACTCATGTTTGCCAAAAGGCTTGCGACAAAGCAAAAGCAGAATGCAAGCAAAAATGTGACAAGGCTTGCGACAAAGCAAAAGCAGAATGCAAGCAAAAATGCGACAAAGCTTGCGACAAGGCTTGCGACAAAGCAAAAGCAGAATGCAAGCATAAATGCGACAAAACAAAAGCAGAATGCAAGCAAAAATGCGACAAAGCAAAGGCAGAATGCAAGCACGCTTGCGAGAAGAAGAAGTAACAGACTATTGTAAAATCAAAAAAAGGCAGGGCACATCGAAATGTCCTGCCTTTTGATTTTACTTCACAGATTACAGTTATTATTCTTCATTTTCAAGTTCTGGAACAATAAGCTTGTAGCCTTTGCCATGGATGTTGATAATTTCGATAGTTGGATCGTCTTTAAGATGCTTACGAAGTTTGGTGATGTAAACATCCATTGAACGTGCATTGAAATAGTTATCATCAATCCAGATAGTCTTCAGGGCAAAGTCGCGCTGCAAGATTTCGTTTGCATGGCTACAGAGAAGTGACAGCAAGTCGTTTTCCTTTGTAGTGAGCTTTGTCTGATGATTGCCACGTGAGAGAATCTGCTTTTGTGTGTCGAAAACGAAACTACCAAGATTATAAATAGAACTTTCCTTGTTTTTCTTACCATTTACACGACGGAGGATAGCTTCGATACGGAGCACTAATTCTTCCATTGAGAACGGCTTTGTGATGTAGTCGTCAGCACCAATCTTGAATCCTTCGAGAATGTCTTCCTTAAGGGTTTTTGCTGTAAGGAAGATTACAGGAACATCTGGATTAGCACTACGGATTTCCTGAGCAAGAGTGAAACCATCTTTCCTTGGCATCATGACGTCTAACACACAAATATCGTACTTGCTGTCAATAAATGCTTTGTAACCAGCTTCACCATCTGGGCAGAGTTCTACAATATAACCTTTTGCCTGAAGATACTCGCGTAACAACATTCCAAGATTTTCATCGTCTTCGCAAAGTAAGAGTCTTACTTTTTCTTCAATTGTTCTTTTCATAATTCAAAAATTCTTAAAAATGGGTTTATTATAATAGATTAATTTATTCAACTATAACTTATTCTGTCTTATCTACTGGCAGGGTGATGATAAATTCTGTACCTTTGCCTATTTCACTCTCTGCATGGATAGTGCCTCCATGCTCAGTGACTATCTTCTTCACGTATGCAAGTCCAAGTCCAAATCCTTTGACATTGTGGACATTGCCTGTATGGACACGATAGAACTTTTCAAATATCTTTTTCAGATTGTCTTTCTTAATGCCCATACCATTATCCTTGATGGAAATGTAGAGCAACTTGTCATCATTCCATGTGCGGATGAGTAGTTCAAGATTCTTATCGTTACTCTTGTATTTCACTGCATTGTCAAGAAGATTGAATATCACATTAGTGAAATGCATTTCGTCGGCATAGATACGCGGATACTTGGCCACAAGGTTAGTGTGGATTTCACCACCAGCATAGTCAACCTTGAGATTGAACGTTTCCACAACACCTTGTATGAGTTCGTTTACATCTAATTCTTTCTTCTTCAAGACAGACTTCGCTTTTTCAAACATGGACATTTGCAGAACCTTGTCAACAAGCATACGCAAACGTTTGCTTTCATCAGAGATGACTTTGCTTACATGAGCCATAACCGTCTCGTTCTTTGATACGTCCTTGTCGGTAAGCATCTGTGCAGCCAGTGATATGCTGCTGATAGGTGTCTTCAGTTCATGTGTCATGTTGTTGATAAAATCGTTACGCATCTCACTTACCCGTTTCTGACGGAAAATAACCATAATTGTAAAAATGAATGTCACAAGCATGACAAGAGTGAAAACGACAGATGGGATAAGGAAACGAATGCTACTGAACAGGTACTTATTCAAGTTAGGAAAATGAACCTTTATGATACCCATCTTTGACTGTGGGTCGTTGCGAAACAGTTCCTGCACAAAAGCCTCATCAGAACCTTCTTCTTCAAAGTCGGGGCAACGGTAGATTTCTCTGCCATCAGCAGTATAGACAACGAAATGGTATGGAATCTTTATACCGTTGTTTGACAATTCTACCTTGATGTCCTGGTCGAGCAACTTCACATTAAGACGTTCTCTCAGAGGTTTGTTGCTTGCAGTATAGAGCACGCTGTATATAACTTCATCAAGCAAGGCTTTTTCATAAATATAACGCTTGCGTATAATCTCCTGCATGGACTTGTTTTTGCCGTTGCGATTGGAGTTGTCGCCTACTATGCGCAATCCGTTTGTATTTGTGTTGGAACCTATTCTTTTTAAAGAGAACGAAGAATAATCTGTTTCGTTGCCTCCATGTATAGAAAATGTACGCGCATGAGGAGTTATATTATTCGTATCAGACTCTAATGTTTGATTGACAATAGAAGTGCCTTTCGTACGCTTTACGTCGGCTTCAAGAAAAAGCATGGCCTCGTTCAGTTCTTGGTTCCGAGATGCCTGATATAATGCACGATAGACGGATTCGTCGAATTGCTCCCTTTTCATTTTTACCATGGAATCAAAGTATTCCAATTGAATGAAAAGCAATGCGAGAAACGTAAATGCCATTACGCCACCGATTGTCCAAATAACTGATTTTTTCATAATTTCAATTTTTATGGCGCAAAATTATTTAATCATTGTGAAATTGTGAAACAATTCCGCCAAAAAAATATGAAATTAAATAAAATTAACTATATCAAACTGTTTTAGTTCAAAATAATTAATTATTCCCCTCTTTTAATCTTTAAAAATCCCAATCTGTGATGTATTCCTTTATGATTGAGTGTATAGACCTGATACAATCCGTCTTTCAAAGCATAAATATGGCCTGCATAAGGGTCATTTTCATCCCAATACATGGTGGTGACTATTTTTCCAACCATATCTTTTATCAGTAACTGGTCGGCATCTATACACTTGTCCTTTGCTGGCTGTTTCATAATTTTGCCATCGTTGCTGAACATTTGCAGATTAGAAGATGACAAAGGCTTGGTTTTGGCGACAATAGGATTACTCTCGTTGCCATAGCGGTCAACTGCGGTTACCACATAATAACGCTCCTGATTATCACTCCGCGGAAAATCTATTGATGTTTCCTGTAGTCGTGTTGCAATGAGATTCTCTGCTTTGCCAATATCTACTGGCGATGAGGAACTGCAATATACATTATACAATAAATAAGGTGAATCGTTTTTGTTAACAGCCCCACTCCATGAAATGTTGTCTATGTTCGAGGTACTTGTTATATTGATTGTTGAAGGACTTTCAGGTGGGTCCTTGTGCATCCATTTCATTGCAGGGATAAGCGACGGATATTGGTCTATAAGATTTTTTGTCTTCTTATAGATGCCTTTTACATCATCGGTAAAGAATTTACTTCGGAAATAAGCATGACCAAGTCCCAATTGGCGGAGAACGTGCATTTCTCGTGTGATGGTACCCACTTGCCAGTTCTTTTCTGTTGGACTCATGAAATAGACACCTAAACCTGGAGCGATTATTTTATCGCAACTGTTTTCTTTCCAGTCGGCTGCAAAAGGATAGAACTGATTGCCCTGAAAATACATCATTGGAAATAGTGCATCCATCAATCCTGATTTCAGCCATCCCTGTGCATCCTGTGCCACTGCATTGTAGGCATTCCAACCTATGCTGCTGGCACGAGGCAAATCCTTGAATTTGCCAATAGGGGAACAACTGAGCATTACCCATGGCTTATGAGATTTGACAGTCTTGCTAACCCGCTCTACAATACGGGTGATGTTGGTGCGTTTGAAGTCGATTGAACCTGGAAGGCGACCTTCCTCAGGATAGCGAATGTAATCAAGATGAATACCATCTATATCATAGTTTCTTGTGATTTCCTCGCAGATGCTTGCTATGTAATCCGCAGTGCCTTCCTTTTCAGGACGCATAAAACCATGATTCTTGATTCTGACATACAATTCGGGATGCACACGTTTCATGTGCCTGACACCTTCAAGATTGTTTTTGCCGATAGGAATGCAGACCACCCATGCATGAAGTTGCATACCACGCTTATGGCATTCAATTATAGCGAATTCCAACGGGTCATAGCCAGGAGAAACACCTGGCTTCCCACTCATACAACCATCCCATGGCTCGATTTCAGAAGGATAGATGACAGTTCCCCGTACTCGTGTCTGAAGGAGCACCATATTTATATTGGCTGCCTTGAGTTTGTCAAGTATGCTGCAAAGTTCTGCCTTCTGTCGTTCTATCGAAGAAGGGGTTCGGGCATAATTATGAGGCCAGTCCAAGCCGCCTATTGTCGTAATCCACATGGCGCGGACTTCATATTTCGGAGTTCTTTCAGTGAAATCAAATGGAGATATTTCCGTAGAAGCGTAACAAAAGAAAAAATGTAGCATACAAACAAAGGATGCTATTATGTATTTCGTTTTCGTTGGTTGGTGAATTGAGTTCATCCTGAGGTTTTCGAAGGGAACCATCGTATTCTTTTAAAAAAATGTTCGCAAAGATAAGAAAAAGGGTTAGGGGTTGGAGGTTAGAGGTTAGAGGTTTAAGAGTTTTTACGTTAAAAAAACATAATAATTAATCGTTATCTCTTTAATATCGATTAAAAAACAAGTTTTTTTGTACCTTTGCGTGATGTTAAAATCGAGGTGCAATGATTACGTTTTGCATAAGTTTTTTATTACTGATATTAGGGTACGTCTTGTATGGAAGATTTGTCAATAAAATCTTCGGTCCGAATCCAAATGCTCAGACTCCAGCATTTACGCATAATGATGGCGTAGATTATCTGCCACTGGCGACTTGGAAGGTTTTCTTGATTCAATTCCTGAACATTGCCGGCACAGGTCCTATATTCGGAGCCATTCTTGGTATTATGTTTGGTCCTGCGGCTTTTATCTGGATTGTCATTGGATGCATATTTATTGGAGCGGTACATGATTACATGACTGGAATGGTTTCACTTCGTCAAGGTGGCATAAGTATTCCTGAAATCGTTGGCGACAACCTTGGCAGCACAATCCGTATTGTGATGAGAGTCTTGTCGCTGGTTCTGCTGGTTCTTGTCGGTGCTGTTTTTGCACGTACTCCAGCCAATCTTATTGCTGTGCTTACTCCAACAAGTGGTTTTTGGGGAAATTCCCTGTTTTGGCTAATCGTAATCATCATTTACTACATCTTGGCCACATTGCTGCCAATTGATAAGATAATCGGAAAAATCTATCCTGTCTTTGGTGCTGCTTTGTTGATTATGGCATTTGGTGTCATATTTGGATTGTTCATGCAGCCTGGTACTATTCCAGAGATTACAGAAACTTTCACCAACCACTACCCTATTGAGAATGTCCCAATATTTCCTTGTATCTGTGTCACTATTGCCTGTGGTGCTGTCAGCGGATTCCATGCAACGCAAAGTCCATTGATGGCTCGCTGCATCAAAAATGAAAAACATGGTCGCTTGGTCTTCTATGGGGCAATGATAACCGAAGGACTGGTAGCACTTATATGGGCTGCTGGTGCAATAAAGTTTGCCGACTCATTAGGAACTGGTGGCAATACTCCTTACGAAAAACTACTGAGTCTGATGACAGAAAATGGTGCTCATTCTGCCGACCCTGCATTATTAGTGAATGCCGTTTGCAATTCCTGGCTTGGTACTATTGGAGCAGTGTTGGCTGTTTTGGGTGTTGTGGCAGCACCGATTACAAGTGGTGATACCGCATTCCGCAGCGCACGCCTGATAGCATCCGACTTTTTGCATGTGAAACAAAACAAGATAGCAAAACGACTGATGATTGCACTGCCTTTATTCGCCATTGCAATCTCACTGTTTTTCATTGATTTCCAAGTCTTATGGAGATACTTTGCTTGGTCAAATCAGACCTTGGCATGCATCATGCTGTGGACATTCACGGTGTGGTTAGTAAAATCGCATAAGATATACCAAATAACTATCATCCCTGCCCTGCTGATGACTTTTGTATGTGTTTCGTATTTCTGCGTTGCTCAGGAAGGTCTTAATCTTGAAGAAAAGACAGGCTCTGAATCAATTTCCTACTTAATTGCTGGTGTCGTAACCGTCGTATTGCTTTTACGGTTCCATAATTGGTTCCACAGATACAAGCGCAATGAATATATGAAGAAAAACAAATAAAAACAAAATATTTTTTAGATTATGAAAAGAACTTTATTTATCTTAATGGTTTTAACGTTTTCCACATGTGCTTTTGCTCAATTTGAAAAAGGCACAAAATACGTTGGTGTGAATTTCTCAGGTTTTGGTGCTTCCTATAGCGGTTCAGAAAAGTTCCGTATTGGAGTTGGTGCACAGGCTGGATATTTCTTCATGGATGCCTTGGCTGCTGTTGCTACCATTAATTGGGACAAGAATGTTGATGGCGCTCCTGCTTATTTCTCCATGGGAGCTGAAGGACGTTATTATATTCGCCAGAACGGAATCTTCTTGGGTGCAGGCTTTAAATATAAGCATTGCGGTGAAGGCTATAATGATTTCATGCCAAATATGGAAGTTGGCTATGCCTTTTACATTAACCACTATATAGCAATTGAACCTGCAATCTACTACGAACAAAGTCTGAAGAATCATTCCGACTATTCAAAGATAGGACTCCGCATTACTGCAGGTCTCTATTTCTGATAATGCAACAGAAGATGCATACAATAGAAGAACTTAACGAAGCACTTATAAATCTCAGTTTTGCTGAGGACATAGGCGATGGTGACCACACCACGCTTTGCTGTATTCCCGAAGATGCTGAGGGTAAAAGTCGCCTTATCATCAAAGAGGATGGTGTTTTAGCAGGAGTCAGAGTAGCCAAAATGGTTTTTGAACATTTTGACCCTGAACTCAAAATGCAAGTCTTCATCAACGATGGAACACGTGTAAAGAAAGGCGATGTTGCGTTTGAAGTCTCAGGCAAAGTGCGCAGTCTGCTGCAGACAGAGCGACTCATGCTTAACATCATGCAGAGAATGAGTGGCATTGCCACGATGACAAGCAAATACATGGATGTGCTGAAAGGAACAAACACCTATGTGCTTGATACCCGAAAGACTACCCCTGGAATGCGTATGCTCGAAAAAGAGGCTGTCAGGATTGGTGGAGGCATAAACCACAGAATAGGTCTGTTCGACATGATACTGCTGAAAGACAATCATGTGGATTTTGCTGGCGGTATTGTTCAGGCTATCGGCCGCTGCCATGAATATCTGAAAAAGAACGGACTTAATCTCAAAATCGAAATTGAAGTTCGCAATTTTGATGAACTGCAGCAAGTTCTCGACCATGGCGGAATTGACAGAATCATGCTCGACAACTTCTCTGTTGATGACACAAGGAAAGCCGTTGAAATGATCAATCACCAGTACGAAACAGAATCTTCGGGTGGAATTACCATTAACACTATTCGTGACTATGCCGAATGCGGTGTGGATTTCGTCAGTGTCGGTGCACTGACACACTCCGTAAAAGGATTAGACATGTCGTTCAAAGCATGCTGACAATGACGAAGCCTACCCCACCCCCTCCCTAAAGGGAAGGGCATAAAGGAGGCTCCCCAAACGACCGCATAACCGCATAACCGCATAACCGCATAACCGCATAACCGCATAACCGTAAAACCGCATAACCGTAAAACCGTAAAACCGCATAACCGCAAAACCGTAAAACCGCATAACCGTAAAACCGCAAAACTAATTAATATTATTTATGGACTTATTATTAGGATATGATGTAGGCACATCATCTGTAAAAGCTTCATTGGTTGATGCAAAGACAGGTGATATTGTTGCTACAACTTTTTACCCGGAGCAGGAAGCTCCTATCATAGCAAAACAAATAGGCTGGGCAGAACAAGAGCCTGAAATGTGGTGGGAAAACCTCAAGAAAGCAACTCAGAAACTATTATCGGTCAGCCCTCAACTCTCAGTTCTCAACTCTGTCAAAGCAATAGGTCTGAGCTATCAGATGCATGGCTTGGTTTGTATTGATAAAGACGGGCATCCACTCCGACCAAGTATTATCTGGTGTGATGGTCGTGCAGTACCTTATGGTAACGATGCTTTTGATGGCATCGGACACGTGCAATGCCTTTCTCACCTTCTCAATTCTCCAGGTAACTTTACGGCAGCTAAATTAGCTTGGGTAAAGGATAATGAACCTGAGTTGTTTGAGAAAATTTACAAGATAATGCTTCCTGGTGACTATATCGCAATGAAACTAAGTGGTGGAAATGTCAATACCACAATTTCCGGCTTGTCAGAAGGCATGTTCTGGG
>JAZLEX010000206.1:0-12320 GCA_045615485.1 Prevotella sp. | reverse complement strand
GAGTAACGCCCTGCTCTTCCTTCACCTTTTCGATGATAGCCTCGAATGGGTCGATATCTTCCTTGTTAACAGGCTTGAGGCCCATAACAACGTCACCGTACATCTGTACGAAACGACGGTATGAGTCATATACGAAGTGTGGGTTGTTAGTCTTCTTTGCCATACCCTCAGCAACTTCGTCGTTGAGACCGAGGTTGAGGATTGTATCCATCATACCAGGCATTGAAGCACGTGCACCAGAACGAACGCTGACGAGCAGTGGATTCTGCGCATCACCAAACTTGCAGTTCATCAAATCTTCAACATGTTTTACTGCTGCCATCACATCATCGTTCAGCAGCTTCATGATTTTCTGCTGACCAACTTCATAGTATTCATTACATGTGTCAGTAGTAATTGTGAAACCTGGAGGGACAGGAACACCAATAAGGTTCATTTCTGCCAAATTGGCACCTTTACCACCAAGTTGCTCTCTCATGTTAGCATTTCCTTCGGCTTTTCCATTACCGAAGAGATAAACTCTTTTTGTTGCCATAAATAAATTTAATTTCTGATTTTGTTTATATATATTTTGGTAAAATAGTTTTTTAATTTTGCAAAGATAATAAAAAGGTTGATGGTTAATGGTTGATGGTTGATGGTTTTTAAGTTTTTTTAATAAAAACTCGCAACCCACAACTCATGACCCACGACTCAGTTTCCCAATATTATTGCTGCTGTGCCAGTAATGTCGTTCACGTTGATAATACCATCTTTATTCACGTCGGCATTTTCATAATTGAAAGAATCGGCATTTCCTGTCAGTATGTAATCAGCAATACACGTAATGTCGTTCACATTTACCATGCCATCGTTATTTGCATCACCCAGCAAACCACTTACTTTCAATTCTACATCAATTGCATTACTCCATTCCGACTCTGCATCTTTATTCACACCTTTCACCTTATAAGAGTATTTGCACTTGTTGGAAAGGTTGGAAAAGGTGTATTGCAAAGTTTCAATTCCTGTTACCATTGTAGTTACTGTCGCTCCACCGCCACCTGCAACTACCTTTACATTGTCTAAATAGTAGCGTGAGCCTTTGGCCGAAGTGAAACTCACATGATAATCGCAATTCACATCATTGAATGTAATCGACTCAGAAGTGACTTTTTTCTGTGCCGTAACATTCTTGCTTTGAAGTTCTCTGCCGCTTGCGTCCAAGACAGACACTTTGATTGTGGTCGCATCGCTACCATACACCTGCTCATCGAACGTAACAATAACATGCCCATTTGGATTTTGCAGTAAAGGCGAAGTCAGTTCGCTGCCACTACTGCCAGATGCCAATTTCACGCGACCCACATCAGGATAGACCTTTGAACCTGTCCAGCCTTTGACTTTCATGTATTTATCAAGTGATCCTTCCACACTGGAAGAACTTGCAGTCTCGAATTTGCTAAAATCCTCATCCAGCACCACCATATCCTCCGTCTTTTCCAAATCGTTTTGAGTCAGTTCCAGAGTATAGGTTTCCGAATTGTCGGCATACTCCCAATTGGCAGTAAAACCAGTTGAAGTAATCCCTGTCGCAGCCAAAGCGTATGGCACCTCAGGCGTATTCACGGGTTCTGCTCCTTCATAATGATCGTAGGAAAATGCTTTGTCCCGAAGATTTCCCCAGATATACTGTTCCAACTTTGGATAGTCAATAAACGGATTTCTGTTGCCCTGGATGGTATATACGGCATTATTACGTTGAATTTCAATATCATCAACCGGGTCGTTTTCAGCCCATTCCAATAGCATTTTGTACACATACTCATAGAAGAATGGCCAGTCCTTATTGGCAGCATCGACCTGTTCAGAACAAGGACTCGACTTTACCCAGTTCAAATCAGAATAGCATGTTGCCATATAGAAATATATTCTTGCAAAATCGCCCTTCCATTTGTCGGCAGGTTCCCACAATGTAAGAGTTGATGTAGTGCGACCTTGCCCCTTTCCTATTTTAATGCTTCCAACTGTTTTCGTGAGATTCACGACTTCGCCCATGCAGTAATTGCTCTTTGCAGAATTCGCATCAGCATCAGATGGCATCAGATGCTGAATGTCTTCGTAAGCCTGATTCTTTGTACCACCCCACCAACTTTTAGGCATGGAGTGTTCGATATTCATTCCGCTGATGGCACTTCCTTTCTTCGAAAAATAGCGTTCCTTGTCGCTATATCTGTCAACTACAGAACTGTCGCTGCGGCGGTCGCTTGTATAAAAACCATCCCATGTATGACCTTCTCCCGAACCATACGACAACACATTTGCCTTCTTTATGATATTATGTAAAGCAGTCTTCAGTTCCTTAAATTTTTTTCCGTTGGCTGCCTGGTAATACGTACCGCTATTATTTGGACCTTGAGCGAGACATACGAAACAAAGGCTTATATTGAATAAGGTGACAAGTAATCTTTTCATGTTATTCCAATCAAGAGCGGCAAACGGGGGTCGAACCCGCGACCCTCGGCTTGGGAAGCCGATGCTCTACCACTGAGCTACTGCCGCAAAAGTTAGGGGTTAGTGGTTAAAGGTTAGGGATTTATGCACCAAACGGTCAAACCACTAAACGACTAAAATAGAATCAGAGCCGAAAGCGGGACTCGAACCCGCGACCTACGCATTACGAATGCGTTGCTCTACCAACTGAGCCATTTCGGCAAAAGCATTTCAAACGTGGCTGCAAAGGTAGTAAAAAAAACATGTGTATTCCAAAATAATTTTAATTATTTAAGATTTATTCAAGTTTCGCCTACTACTGACCACCCACTGATTTTACAATTTTGCGGTTATTGTTAGTGTTATGCATTGTATGCTCAACTGCTGAGGTAATAAGTAAAAGAAAAAAGCAGCTCTCATTGAACTGCTTTTTTTTCTTTTAATAAACTATTGTCAATTACATTGCTGCGAAAATCCAATTGTAGAACCAACTGCATATTCCGAAGAAAACTATACCTAACGTGCATACAAACAATGCTACCTTAGTGTTGCTGTCGGTCTTGAAATATGGCAGAGGATTTTCGTTTGGATTGATATACATCGCTTTTACAATCAGCAAGTAGTAGTACAAACTTACTACCGTGTTTATCAAGGCAATGAACACAAGCAGATAGAACTTTGCTTCGGTCGCTGCCATGAAGACAAAGAACTTGCTGAAGAATCCTGCAAACGGTGGAATTCCTCCGAGAGAGAACAGGGCAAGTGTCATAAGGAAAGCAAGCTTTGGATTGGTCTTGTATAATCCATTGTATGCGTCCATGTCAACACAGCCATTATTGTTTTGCTCAACAGCACTGATGATGCTGAAAACACTGAGATTGGCTACGATATAAACGAGTACATAATAAACCAATGCCGTTGCACCCAACTGACTTTCGCCTACTACTGCCAGCATGATGTAACCTGCCTGTGAGATTGAAGAGAATGCCATGAAACGCTTCAAATCTTTCTGCCAGATTGCAAAGAGGTTGGCAATGGTGATACTGAGCACGATGACTGCATAGAGCAACCATTCCCAATAAGGGAGAAGTGGAAGGAATACCTTGTAGAGTATTGCCATCAAGGTGAAGGCTGCTGCGCCTTTGGATATTACGCTGAGGTAACCAGTAACGGTTGTCGGTGCTCCCTGATAGGTGTCTGCTGTCCAGAAATGGAATGGAACAAGGGAAATCTTGAATCCAAGTCCTGCAAAGAAGAATACCATGCCAGCAATGGTGAGTGGCAATACCGACATTTCTGGATTGGAAAGCATTGCTGCCAACTTTTCTGCAACATCGTAGAAATAAAGTGTGCCTGTTACACCATAGAGCATACTGATACCGAAGAGCATTACTCCAGAAGAGAATACTGCCGTGAGAATGAACTTGGCACCAGCTTCTGCACTTTCCTGGCGCTTCTTGTCGAGGGCTGCAAGACAAGCCATTGGAATGGATGCCATTTCAAGAGCGAGGAAGAACATAAGGAAATGTCCCGCAGACATCATCATGTTCATACCAAGGAGAGTTGAAATTACGAGCATATAGAACTCGCCCTGCTTGTCCTGCTGTTCGGAACGTGATAGCCACTGACGGCTCTGGATGAGGACAATGAGCGTACCAGCAGCCAGAATGGTTTTCATCAGCGACACTCCCTTTGTGATAGTGTACATTCCTCCGAAGAATTCTATAGGACGGTCGTATGCACGTATTAGCCAACTGAACCAGATGCAAACCAATACCTGAACAATCATTAGTCCGCACATTATAGGATTGAACCATTTGCGTTCTGAATGTTTGCTTGAAACAAAGTCCAATATGAATGTTGCCACGAGTATCAGCATCAGCGATACTTCGGGAATCATCTTTAAAAATTCATTATACATAATTGTAAATGTTTGAGGTTCGGTTTTCGGTTTTCAGTTTTCGGTTAATAACCCATAACCTATAACCTCTAACCTATAACCGTAATTTCTTTTATGGTTGTAAAACTGTTATGATTGGACCAATGGTATCACTAATCACATTGCTTACCCAGAGAGGGAAAATACCGAGTGCTGCAACACAGAAGATGAGGCCGCAGACAGCAACACGTTCATCCCATGTTGCATCGGTGAGTTTCTCATAATGTGGGTCGGCTACCTTGCCGTAGAGGATTTTTCCTACAACACGCAGAATATAGACCGCTGTGATTACAATACTTGTACAAGCAATGATAGTTGCTGCGCGATGGAATGTGTCGGTGTTCTGGAAAGAACCGACAAAGATTGTCATCTCGGCAACGAATCCAGAGAATCCAGGCAAGCCAAGGTTGGCAAGACCCGCAATAACATAACCTACAGCAAGGAAAGGCATTATCTTCATCAACCCACCGAGATAGCGGATGTCGCGTGTGTGTGTGCGACCGTAAATCATACCGATGAGGGCGAAAAAGAGGGCTGTCATCAGACCATGGGAAAGCATCTGAATAATGGCTCCTGTGCATGAAGTTTGAGTCATCATCAACAAAGCAAACAACACGAGTCCGCAATGGCTTACAGAAGAATAGGCGTTGATGTACTTGAGGTCGGTCTGAACGCAAGCAGAGAATGCGCCATAGACTACTGAAATGGTTGTCAGGATAATAAAAATCCATGAAAGTTCCTGTGTTGCCTCTGGCATCAGATACATTGCTATACGGAAGCATCCGTAACCTCCCAGTTTCATCAATACACCAGCATGGAGCATACTGACTGCCGTTGGAGCAGAAGCATGACCATCAGGAGACCATGTATGGAATGGGAAGAGTGCGCCTAAGACACCAAATCCGATAAATACCAATGGGAAGCACATTCTCTGAAGAGACGGATCCATGATGGTTCCTTCGGCATGTTTTGCTGCTATTTCCGCAACATTCATGGTGTCGGCACCATAGCCGAAATAAACTCCCAAGATACCAAGTATGAGCAATGCTGAACCTCCCATGAGCATCAGCGTAAGCTTCATTGCAGAATATTCCTTGCGACCACTGCCCCATACTCCAATAAGCAGATACATAGGAATAAGAGCCACCTCATAGAACATGAACATTGTGAAGAGATCGACTGAGATAAAGAATCCGAACACACCACTGGATAGGAGTGTGAACCAAAGGAAATATTCTTTTGTAAGAGGCTTCAGTTGCCAGGAGGCAAAAGTGCCAGTGAAAACGATTATTGCCGAGAGCAGCAGCATAACCACTGAAATGCCATCGATACCTACTGCGTAGGAAATATTTAATGGTTCAAACCATGTGATGCTCTGCGCAAGATACATGCCTTCACCCCCACCCTCGCGGAACTGGATGAAACTTATTGTTATGTAGGTGGCAAGCGCAAGCAGACAGCTGGCACCTGTTACCATCACACCACGCACCTGATTGAGATTGCGGGCAAGCCACAATCCGAGTAACATGAGTGCTGGTATCAATACGAATAAACTTAATATGTTCATAATGCAAATCCTCCCATTAAATAAAGATTAAGATAAGTGTCAATGCTACCACTCCCGTCAGGAACCAAACAACGTAGGACTGGACTTTTCCACTCTGGAAGTCGCGGATAGAATCGCTTCCTGCCTGAGTGCCCCATGCCAAAAAGTTGAATGTTCCATCAACAATGTGGCGGTCGAACCATGCCACTGGTGTGCTGATAAAACGGAATATAATCTTATGAGTGACAAACTGCCAAATCTCGTCCATGTAGAAACGCTTGTATGCGGCTCTGTGAAGACGAGGGAATGTTGCTGCCAATTTATCTGCAACTGGAGTCTCCTTGCCTGCATACATGAATGTAGCAACTGCAATAGAGATTACTGCCAGTACAACACTGGTTATGGCAACCTGCCAATTCATGTGGATGTCGAACGACTGATCTGCAAATACGAAATGTCCGAAAGGAATGAATCCACAGACACAGGTTATTGCTGCCAGGAACACGAGTGGAAACCACATTACGAATGGTGCTTCGTGAGGCTTGTGAGCTTCAGAAGGATTAACCTTGAGTTGTTCTTCGTAATGGCTCTTGCCAAAGAAGATGCAATAGAACAGGCGGAACATATAGAATGCTGTCATCATTGCTATTCCACTCATTATCCATCCCATTACTGGTGAGAACTCAAAGCAAGCCACAAGAATCTCGTCCTTTGAGAAGAATCCTGAGAATGGAGGAATACCACTGATTGCCAGACATGAAATTCCAAATGTGATACATGTGATTGGCATGTATCTGTAAAGTCCACCCATATACTTCTTTTCGTTGCTGTGAACAGCATGAATAATGCAACCAGCACCGAGGAAGAGGCAAGCCTTGAACATAGCATGAGTGAAGAGATGGAACATTCCTGCCATGTAGCCCAAACCACCTTCATCACCTTCTGTTACAACAACTGACGTGCAAACGCCAAGTGCCACGAACATAAAACCAATCTGCGAGATGGTTGAGAATGCAAGCACACGTTTGATGTCGCTTTGGCAACATGCCACCGCAGCAGCATAGAATGCTGTGAAGGCTGCAATATAGGCAATGACGTGAAGTTGTGGCTGTGCAGCGTAGATGTAGAGAGGGAAGAGCTTTGCTACCTGATAAACACCAGCTACAACCATTGTTGCAGCATGAATCAATGCTGATACAGGAGTTGGGCCCTCCATCGCATCTGGCAACCAGATATGGAGAGGGAACATTGCTGACTTACCTGCACCACCGATAAACATGAGGAACAATGCTGTTGGCAACAATCCTAATGCTACGATTGGAGTATTGGCAATCTCACTTGGAGTGAGATAGTCAAATGTTCCTGCATAATAGCCATAGATAAGAATACCTATCAGGAAGAACAGGTCGGCAAAACGTGTAACAATAAATGCTTTCTTTGAAGCACTTACCGCAGCAGCCTGCGGATAGTAGAATCCTATAAGCAGATAAGAAGATACACCTACAAGTTCCCAGAAGATGTACATCTGGAAGATGTTGGTTGCCAGTACAAGTCCGAGCATTGACATGGTGAACAGACTCAGGAAGGCATAGTAGCGCTGGAATCCTTTTTCATCGTGCATATAGCCGAACGAATAGATGTGAACCATGAAACTTACGGTAGAAATAACAATCAGCATCATCACGCTCAGCGGATCAAGCTGAATGCCCACGTTGAGACTCAACAGTTCGGTAAACGGCAACCATGTATAATTATAAGGTGTAAGAATCTGATAAGTTCCATCAGCGAGCTTCGGCAGACAGAAGAAATACTCGTATGCCGTATAGCATGAGAGACAGAACACAGCTGCCAGAGAAAGTGTACCGATGATTCCGGCAACTTTGTGTGACATCTTCATTCCTGCAAGTCCTAAGAGGACAAAAGTGAATGCAGGACAAAGCAATATAAATAATGTATATTCAAATCCCATCATAACGTTTAGTATTTCATGTTTTCTATCTGTTTAGCATCAGTATTCTTGAAGTGATGGTAAACATTCATAATAATAGCAATTGCAACAGCAGTTTCGGCTGCACTTACTCCAATCTCAAAAATAGCAAAGAAGAGTCCTTCGCTGCTAAATGGATAGAGCAGACGGTTGAAAGCTGCAAAGTTGATATCTACTGCATTCAGGATAAACTCGATTGATATAAGCATTGCAATCAGGTTTCTGCGGGTAACAAAACCAAAGAAACCGATTATGAAGAGCAAAGCCGATACTACGAAACATAATTCAACAGGTATCATTTCTCACCCTCCTTTCTTGCAATTACTATTGCACCGATAATACAAACAAGCAGAAATACAGAGATGAACTCGAATGGCAGGATGTAGTGGTACTTACCTGCACCCATCATCAGGGTACCGAGTTTCTCCATTGGCATTTCACCTGAATACATTTCATTCACAACCAGTTTGGTCTTGAAGAATGCCAGCAGGATTACTGCCAAAGCCGCAAAAGCCGAAACGGCACCTATTGCCCATCTTCGTAAATTGAACTTTTCAAAAATACCCTGGAGTGTATCCTTGTTGACTACATTGATGGCAAATACATAGAGTATTGTTACGCCACCAGCATAGATTGCCAACTGAACAGTACCGAGAAAGGCATATTCAAGGCAGAAGTACAATCCGGCAATTCCAAACAGCGCAAACAACATGAATGTTGCTGCACGCATGATTCTCTTTGTCAGCACTGCCAATGTGGCTGAACCCAGAACAAACAGTGCCAATATGATAAATATTATTAATCTTTCCATATTCTCATCAATCATTTACAAGTCCATCTTCAGGACCCGTTCCTATTGTTCCGATTAATTTAGTATCTTCTGGCTGCTTGTCAAGATGCTGAACGAGCTTTTCACGAGTGAAAACAGCGTTTTCATAATCGTTGATAAAGCGGATGGCACCATGAGGGCAGGCATTTACACAGAGTTCGCAGAACATACACATGCCTAAATCATAAACATAATCTTCAAGCACACGCTGTTTCTTGCCGTCTTCAGTCTCTATTTGCTTGGAGACCACTGTGATAGTGCCATTTGGACAAGCCATTTCGCAGAGCTTACAAGCAATACATTTGTTGGCTCCATTCTCATCGACAGGCATAATCAGACGTCCACGATGACGTTGCGCTATGTGAAGAGTGTTACGATTTTCAGGATACTGTTCTGTTACCTTTGGAGTGAAATATTCTACAAGGGTAGTCTTCAGTCCGATACACAATGTTTTTATTGCGTGACCGATAGTTCCAATATATGATCTTTCCATAATTCTGAATTATTTAAAATACCATCCAAGTGCAACCATTATAGTTGTCAGCACAACGTTTAATAGACTTATCGGAAGAAGATACTTCCACTCAAGAGTCAGAATCTGGTCTATTCTCAGACGAGGGAATGTCCAGCGTCCCCACATCAATACCCAAATCATAAAGAATGTCTTTGCCATCATCCAAACGAAACCTGGAATATAATCCATCACTTCGTTGAAGTCGTAAAGACCAGGAATATGGAATGGCATCCAACCTCCTAAGAATACGGTTGCAGCAATAGCACCTACGATAAAGAGGTTGAGGTATTCTGCCAAATAATAGAAGCCGAAGCCCATACCGGAATATTCTGTATGGTAGCCTGCCGTAAGTTCTGATTCTGCCTCTGGCAGGTCGAACGGACCACGGTTTGCTTCTGCATTACCAGCTATTATATAGATAATGAAAGCAATGATTACTGGCAGATGACCACGGAAAATAAGCCAACCTTGGTCTTGTGCCTCAACAATACCTGAAAACGACATTGTTCCTGCTACTGCCACAGCACAAATCAGTGCCAGACCAAGTGACATTTCGTATGAAATCAGCTGCACTGCACCACGCATTGCACTTACCACAGAATACTTGTTGTTTGAACTCCATCCTGCAAGGAACAATCCGAGCACTCCAATACTTGAAATGGCTGTAAGGAAGAACACACCAACATTGAAGTCAAGCACTGCCATGCCTTTATGCCATGCTATGCAAGCAAAAGCACCAATACTGCCAAGTATGGTAAGGAAAGGTGCTATGCAGTAGAGCAGTTTGTCTGCCTTGTCAACTGCAAATATTTCCTTGATGAGCATTTTCAATACGTCGGCAGGAACCTGAAGCAGTCCCCAGAAACCTACACGTACAGGACCGAGACGGCACTGGAAATAGGCAACTACCTTTCTTTCCATGAAAATAAGGATAATTGCAAACACAGCGTATGCCAAAAGCACACCAACGCCAACCAGCACGCACTCGATGAGTACTGTCCAGAAATCGCCTAATCCACATGTGTAAATCAGGAATTCATGTATCCATTTTGATACGGCATTAAAATTATAATAATCCCACATAGTAATTTACAATTTGACTATTTACAATTTACAATTTGTAATTCCATTATCGGTCTATGTCTGGTACAACATAATCAAGAGATGCTGAGATGGCAATCAGGTCAGCAATTTTCTCTCCTCTACACAAGTGGTCCATTGCAGAAACAAGTGGCAAGCCCATTGAACGGAAACGTATGCGGTAAGGATTCTTGCTTCCATCGCTGATGAGGAATGCTCCAAACTCGCCACGACTGCCTTCAACGGCTGCATAGTATGTTCCTTCAGGAACCTTGATAATAGGCTTCTGCTTTACGTAGAAGTCGCCTTCAGGGATATTGTCAATCAATTGCTCAATGATTCTCAGACTCTGCTCCATCTCGCGAATACGAACCAGATAGCGATCCATTGAGTCACCATTGCCAAGTACAATCTCATCAAAGTCAACCTTGTCGTACATTGCATACGGATGACGCTTTCTCACGTCACAGTTCCATCCTGATGCACGACCAGTACCACCAGTACATCCGTATGCTATTGCATCTTTCTTAGAGAGCACTCCGACTTTCTCGAAACGGTTTTCAAAAATCACGTTTCCACCGAATACGTCGTGATACTCTTTAAACCAAGGACGCAGATATTTCACCAGCAGTTTCACATTTTCAACAAAGTGAGGATCAATGTCTGCCTGCACACCACCAATACGGTTGTAGTTCTGAATCAGCCGACCACCTGTAGTTTCTTCCAGCACATTCAGCACATGCTCTCTGTCGCGCATTCCATAGATGAATGCCGTCAATGCACCAAGGTCCTGTCCACAGCAGCTATAATAAAGAAGGTGTGAATCCAGACGCTGCAATTCATCAATGATGGTACGGATGTATTTTATTCTGTCGGTAATCTCAACTCCCATTGCCTGCTCAATACACATACAAAGTGCATGGCGGTTCTGGTTGGCTGACAGATAGTCCAAACGGTCTGTAAATGCCAATGTCTGCTGATAACTACCCAACTCGCATATTTTCTCAATTCCGCGATGTATATAACCTGCATGAACATCTATCTTCTTGATATTCTCGCCATCGAGTGCTGTCTGATAACGCAACACACCGTGAGTGGCTGGATGCTGAGGACCGATATTGATTACATAATCCTCTGGTTCCCAAACTCGCTTTTCCGATTTTATCAGTTTGCCTTCTGCCGTGAGGTTGTACTCCCAAGTATAATCGGTATCTACATCGTCATCTGCAGGCATCCTGTTGGAAGGATTCTCGCCGCTCATATCGTAGTCTTTTCTAAGTGGGAAACCCACGAAGTCATTTCTCAGATACAAACGGCGCATGTCTGGATGACCAGTGAAAATAATGCCGAGGAAGTCGTATGCTTCGCGCTCTAAAAATTCAGCGGCTGCATAATATTTCACTATTGATGGAATAATATGTTCGCCATCAACCATCTCTGCCACAACCTTAAGATTGATGTTCTCGAAGGTCTCGGTGTTTTCAATCTGATAAACAACACCTAATTTGCCTTCCCCAAAGTCAACGCCTGTCAGGTTGCGCAGAAAATCAAATCCTTTTTCCTTAAGGCTCTGAACTTCCTGTTCAAAAACCTTGATTTCAATTTCTCTTACTTCCATAGGTCGTCAATTTCGTGTCTAAAAACCTTTTTCACAGTTTCGAGTTCTTCCTTTGCCATGTTCTTCAAATCCACGATTATTGGATGTGGATCTTTTTCCTTATGATTGGCACCTCCGAAGAATTTTTCAACCTTAATCTTTCTCTGCAACTGCATCATTCCATACATGATTGCCTCTGGACGTGGAGGGCAACCTGGAATATACACGTCAACAGGCAATATCTCATCAATACCCTGAACCACGTGATAGCTTTTCTTGAACGGTCCACCACTGATAGCACATCCACCAACTGCAATCACATACTTAGGGTCAGCCATCTGCTCATACAGGCGGCG
>JAZLEX010000205.1:0-3559 GCA_045615485.1 Prevotella sp. | reverse complement strand
GCAGCAAGGGTCCTGCAATGTGGAGTCCAAGGGCACAATGCGACAGGGAAAAATTTATCTGGACTTGGAGGAATCATCTTGACAATACGGAGAACTTAGATATCTGGCAAGATCAGGTATGCGAATTACTCACAGAAGATTCACGGGTAATAGGGGTGAAGACCATCTGGGGCGCAGAATTTAAAGCTGGTGCCGTAATCGTCACTGCCGGAACTTTCCTCAACGGACTGATGCACATTGGGCGGAAGCAGATTGAGGGTGGTAGAATCGCAGAACCTACAGTAAAGGATTTTACTGAAAGTATTGCACGTCATGGTATCTCTTTTGCTCGCATGAAGACTGGAACGCCAGTCCGCATAGACAAACGAAGTGTTGATTTTTCCTGTTGCGAACGTCAAGATGGTGAAAATCCTTCTTACAGATTTTCCTATATGGCTTCTTGCAATGGTGATGATTTTACGCCAAATCTCAAGCAGTTGCCATGCTGGATTTTTCAGACCAATGAGGAATGCCATGAGGAACTGAAAAAAGGTCTGTCTGACTCGCCTCTTTTTAATGGGCAGATACAGAGCATCGGACCGCGTTATTGTCCATCCGTTGAAACAAAACTTGTCACCTTCCCTGATAAGTTGCAGCATCCGCTTTTCCTTGAACCCGAAGGGGAAGATACGAATGAGATGTATCTGAATGGATTTTCTTCATCCATGCCTATGGACGTACAGATTAAAGCTTTGAAGAAGATTCCTGCACTGCGCAACCTGAAAGTCTATCGTCCAGGTTATGCGATTGAATATGATTTCTTCGACCCTACTCAATTAAAACACTCTTTGGAATCGAAAATCATCAGTGGACTGTTTTTTGCTGGTCAGGTGAATGGTACTACGGGGTATGAAGAGGCTGCTGGTCAGGGACTTGTGGCTGGAGTAAATGCCGCTAACTTCTGCTCTGGAAAGAGTCCGTTTGTGATGGGTAGGGATGAAAGTTATATCGGGGTACTGATTGATGACCTTGTGACAAAAGGTGTTGATGAGCCGTACAGGATGTTCACCAGTAGGGCTGAATATCGGATTCTGCTTCGGCAGGATGATGCTGATGCACGCCTCACAGAACTATCTTATAATCTGGGATTAGCACAGCGCAATCGTTACGACTGGTGGATGGAAAAGAAGAATTATATCGATAAAATCGTGGATTTTTCTGAAAATTATGCAATAAAGCCACGACTTATCAATAGTAAACTTGAACATCTGGGCACAACACCTCTTGCGTATGGGTGCAAGCTGATAGACCTTATAGTTCGTCCACAAATTACGCTAAAAAATATGTCGGATGCTATCCCTGCATTGAAAGAATTACTTGAACAGCCTGCCAACAGACGTGAAGAAATATCCGAAGCAGCCGAAATAAAAATAAAATATAAAGGCTACATAGAACGGGAAAAGATTGTTGCTGAAAAAATGCGCCGTCTGGAGAATATCAATATTAAAGGAAAATTCGACTACCCGAATATGAATGGACTGACAATAGAAGCCCGACAGAAATTACAGCGCATACAACCAGAAACCCTGGCACAGGCAAGCAGAATACCAGGGGTTTCCCCATCCGACATTGATGTGATGCTTGTGTTGTCTGGACGATAGATGATAAAAACATTAAATGAAATAATATGAATAATCCTATTTTATTGGAAAACTTACGTTGTGTTCCAGATTTCCCTAAAAAGGGAATCAATTTCAGAGATGTAACAACTTTGTTTAAGAGTGCAGAATGCGTAAAGATTATGACAGATGAACTTTACGAATTGTACAAAGACAAAGGTATTACTAAAATCGTAGGCATTGAAAGTCGCGGATTTGTTGTTGGTGGTGCTATGGCGGTACGATTGAACTCTGGTATAGTGCTTTGCCGCAAGCCTGGTAAATTGCCTGCCGACACTTATCAGCAGAGCTATGCCAAAGAGTATGGTACAGATACTATAGAAATTCATAAGGATGCCATTGATGAGAACGATATTGTGCTTCTGCACGATGATTTGCTTGCAACTGGTGGCACAATGAAGGCGGCTGTTGACCTTGTGAAAAAATTCCATCCAAAGAAAATCTATGTGAATTTCATCATCGAAATCACAGATGAAGGACTTCATGGTCGTGATATTTTCGATGATGACATTGAACTCACAACCTTGTTGAAATTATAGTTCTGGTTTTGCCAGTGGTTGGTGAGTTTATCCGAACCATTTTACCATGCATGCTATCTTTTCACCACACAACCGTAAATGGATAATGAGGCACGTTTGACTAAGCTAAAGGCTATCGTAAGCAGACTGCCCGATTTGCCTGGGTGCTACCAGTATCTTGACGAAACTGGGAAGATTATCTATGTGGGCAAAGCCAAATCGCTGAAAAAAAGGGTGTCCTCATATTTCCATTCTGAAGTGGACCGCTACAAGACCAAAGTCCTCGTATCAAAAATCCACGACATTAAATATACTGTAGTAAAAACCGACCAGGAAGCTTTTCTGCTTGAAAATTCTCTGATAAAGAAATATAACCCACGCTACAACGTATTGCTGAAAGACGGCAAGACTTATCCATACATTTGCGTCACAAAAGAAGAATATCCACGCATATTCAAGACACGGCGGGTCAATAAGAAATTTGCTACATACTATGGACCGTTTTCCCATTTGGGGAGCATGTATGCTATGCTTGAAATAATCCATAAATTGTTTAAGCCAAGAACATGTAATATGCCAATGACTCGCGAGGGGGTTGACAATGATAAATACAAGCCTTGCTTAGAATGGCATATTAAAAATTGCAACGCTCCATGTATCTCACGGCAAAGCCATGATGAATACATGCAGAACATTGCCGAAGCAAAGGAAATTTTGAAAGGGAACACACGACAGATAAGTCGTCTCATCTATGACAAGATGATGAAAATGTCTGCCGAACTGCGTTTTGAAGAGGCAGAGGAACTCAAGCGTCAGTATCTTCTGATTGAAGATTATTGCAGCAGAAGTGAAGTTGTCAGCAATACTATTACCAACGTGGATGTTTTTTCCATCACTGATGATGAGAAGACTGCATACATAAATTTCCTTCATGTGTCGAATGGCAGTATAAATCAGGCTTTTACTTTTGAATATAAGAAGAAACTTGACGAAACTTGTCTTGAACTGTTGCAATTGGGCATTATTGAAATCCGTAGCCGATACAATTCCACTACAAAGGAAATCATAGTTCCTTTTGAAATGGACATGGATTTGGAAGGTGTGGAATTTACCATTCCGCAACGTGGCGACAAAAAAAAGCTTCTTGAACTGTCTCTGATGAATGGTAAGCAGTATAAGTTTGACCGTTTGAAACAGTCTGAAAAACTCAACCCTGAACAAAAGGCAGTCAGGCTAATGAAAGAAATACAGGAAAATCTGAAACTTCCAAAAATACCTTATTGGATAGAATGTTTCGACAATTCCAATATCTCAGGTGCAGATGCTGTTGCAGGATTAGTTGTGTTTAAAAAACTGAAACCTTCCAAGAAAGATTATCGCAAA
>JAZLEX010000204.1:0-18076 GCA_045615485.1 Prevotella sp. | reverse complement strand
TCGTCGCTACGCTCCTCGACATCCAAACTAAAATCTTAATAAAAATCCCACAATCTCCCAATCTATTTTTTATGGCCAAGGCCAGATTTTGATCTTATTGAATATACTGAGTTTTGCGTGTGAACAAAAAGGCTGAGTAGTTACGAGAACCGCAATTTATTAAAAAATCATAATTATCAATTATCAATTGTCAATTATCAATTAAAAAACAAAGTTTTTTCTTATCTTTGCAACCGAATTACAAAAAATGCGTATTTATGCAAAAGATGTAAATGCTATGTTTATTGAAGTATCAAGGGTTAGTTATGTGAACCAATTGTGGGAAAGAAGACACAACGGACTGGTCAAGATTATTACAGGGGTGAGAAGATGTGGCAAATCCTATCTTCTATTCAAGTTGTTCAAGCAACGCCTGTTAAACGAAGGTATAACTCAAGATCACATTATCAGCATCGCATTAGACGATTTCGCAAACGAATCGTATCTGGAACCTCACCGATTATACGAGTCCGTAAAAGAGCAAGCCAAAGATTCTCAAATGTATTATGTCCTATTGGACGAGATACAATTGGTCTCTCATTTCGAAAATGTATTGAATGGTTTTCTGCATTTATCGAATGTTGATGTGTATGTAACTGGCAGCAACAGCCGCTTCTTAAGTTCTGACATTATTACAGAATTTCGTGGACGAGGTGATGAACTAAGAGTGTATCCTCTTTCATTTGCTGAATTTTTTTCGGTTTATAATGGAACCGTAGAACAAGCATGGAAAGAATATCAGCTGTATGGCGGTATGCCTGGATTACTACTTATGCAGAGTGATGAGCGCAAAGCCGACTATCTCAAGAAATTATTCGAACAGACGTATTTCTCCGACATTATCAACCGTTATAATTTACGTGGGAACGAGGAGATTGGCGAATTGGTGAATGTATTGGCCTCTTCAGTTGGCTCATTAACGAATACCTTGACATTAACCAATACGTTCAATTCCATCAAGCATCTATCCATTTCTCGACCAACCGTTGCCTCTTATATTCAGTATTTACAAGATGCCTTTTTGTTGACACAAGCCAAACGATATGATGTCAAAGGACGCAAATATATTTCCTCTCCGTCCAAATATTATTTTGTTGACACTGGATTACGTAATGCCCGCTTGGATTTTCGTCAACGCGATTATGGCTTTATTATGGAGAATGTTATCTATAATGCGCTATGTCGAAGCGGCTGGAGTGTAGATGTAGGCATGGTGGAATATAATTATAAAGAAGACGGCAGATCAGTCCGGAAGCAATTGGAAGTGGACTTTGTTTGCAATAAAGGTAGTAAACGCTATTATATCCAATCATCGTATAAGATAAATTCGGAAGATAAGTATCGGCAAGAAATACAGTCGTTTCAGCATATCCACGACTCATTTCAGCGGATTTTGATACAAAATGAAGATATAAAATCCTATTATGACGAGAACGGCATTCGGCATATAGGATTATTTGATTTCTTGCTCCACCCCGAAATGTATTGAACAATAAAATCAAACAAACTAAATAAGCAACAAAAAGGGAAGCCTGGAGCAAGGAAGAATGCGAAGATGGTGATTTCGGTTGGTAGAGACAACTGAATTTCAAATAGCAAAACAGCAGATGTACCTGATAAAGGTATGTCTGCTGTTTGCGTTTGATCTGATTCAAAGGCTGAGTAGTTACGAGAACCGCAATTTTTTGATAAAAAACCTTAAAACTTTAACCTTAAAACCTAAAACCTTAAAACCTTAAAACCTTTTTTATTACTTTTGCATCCTAATTGCGCCAATATGGACGAAAATGTAATTTTAGAAGATAATAACCACATGATGCTTGCTGGTGAGACCCATGATGTTTTGCATTGTGACGGGCTGGTGAAACGGTATGGTAAGCGCATCGTTGCCAATGAGGTGTGCTTCGATGTCAAGCAAGGCGAGATTGTTGGACTGCTGGGTCCTAACGGAGCAGGCAAGACGACTTCGTTTTATATGACAACCGGGTTGGTGGTTCCCAATGCGGGTCATGTGTATATCAACGATTTGGAAATTACCAACGAGCCTGTGTATAAGCGTGCTCGCAGGGGGATAGGCTATCTGCCACAGGAACCGAGTGTGTTTCGCAAGATGAGTGTGGAAGACAATATTATTTCTGTGCTGGAGATGAAAAAAGATGTTACCCAGCAGCAAAGAAAAGATATTTTAGAGAGTTTGATAGCAGAGTTCCGGCTTGAAAAGGTCAGGAAGAACAAGGGCGACCAGTTGTCGGGAGGCGAACGCCGCCGTACGGAGATAGCACGCTGCTTGGCAATAAATCCTAAATTCATCATGCTTGATGAGCCGTTTGCTGGTGTTGACCCAATTGCGGTGGAAGATATTCAGCATATCGTGTGGACACTGAAATATAAGAATATTGGTATTCTGATAACCGACCATAATGTTCAGGATACTCTCTGCATTACCGACCGTGCCTATATGCTGTTTGAAGGAAGAATTCTCTTTCATGGTACGCCAGAGGAGTTGGCATCGAACCAGATTGTAAGAGAGAAATATCTGAGTACGAGTTTTGTGCTTCGGAAGAAGGATTTTCAACTCATAGACGAGCAACGACGAAACAACCAAATGGAGAATAATTGATAGATGACCAACGGATATCCCGGATATTCCGGATATTCCGGATTTTCCGGATATTCCAGATATTCCGGATATTCCGGACTTTCCGGATATTCCGGATATTCCGGACAAAAAGAATAAATTATAAATAAAATAAATTATAAAAAATGGAAATTAAATTTGAATGCGCCGATAATATTAACGGCAAGGTGACAGTCGCAATAGTGAAGGCTGACTATGAAGAAAAAGTAAAGAAAACTCTTAAGGATTACCGTAAGAAGGCAAATGTCCCTGGCTTCCGTCCAGGCAATGCTCCGATGGCTCTTATTGAAAAGCAATACGGAGCAGCAGTAAAGGTTGAAGAAATCAACCATCTGCTCAGCGAGAAGGTGGATGCTTATATTCGCGAGAATAAAATTCAGATGCTGGGCAGTCCGCTGATGAACGAAGAGGAAAACAATGCTGTGGATTTTGAAAAGGCTGAGGAGTTTACTTTTGTCTTTGATATTGCTATTGCCCCTGAATTTAAAATTTCTCTCACGAAGAAGAACAAGATACCTTTCTATACAATCAAGGTTGATGATGAACTGATTAATCAGCAAATAGATATCTATACGTCGCGCACAGGTCAGCATGTCAAGGTTAAGGCTTATAAGGATGGCGATATGCTGAAAGGTGATATCCGTGAACTTGAAAACGGTGAGACTAAAGAAGGTGGCGTGACAGTTGAGGCTGCTGTGATGATGCCTAAGTATATGATGGACAAGGAGCAGCAGGATTTGTTTAAGAGCTGCAAGCCTGGTGACGTGATTACATTCAATCCTTACAAGGCATACGAAGGCAATCAGGCAGAACTGGCTTCATTCCTTAAGATAACGAAGGAGCAGGCAGCTGAAATGAAATCAGATTTTACCTATCAGGTGACAGAAGTTACACGCTACGAAAAGGGCAAGGTGGATCAGGATTTGTTTGACAATGTTTATGGCAAGGATGCTGTGACGACAGAGGAAGATTTCCGTAAGCGTGTGGCAGAAGACCTGACAAAGCAGATGGTTGCCGACAGCGACTATCGTTTCATTATTGATTTGCGTGCATATTGTGAGAAGAAGGTGGGCAAACTGGAATATCCTGATGCATTGATGAAGAGAATGATGAAACGCAATAATCCAGACAAGGACGACAAGTATATAGAAGACAACTATGACAACAGTATGAAGGAACTGACATGGCATCTAATCCGCGAACAATTGGTTGCAGCCCACGAAATAAAGATTGAAGAGGCTGACATAAGAGCTGCTGCAATAGAAACAACTCGTGCACAGTTTGCACAGTATGGTATGAATAATGTTCCTGATGAATATCTTGTAAAGTATGCAGAGGATATGCTGAAGAAGGAAGAGATGGTGAACAATCTTGTAGATCGCAGCATAGACCGCAAGCTCACTGACGTGATAAAGACTGTTGTGACTCTCGATACAAAAGAACTGACACTTAAAGAGTTTAATGCACTGTTTGAAAAATAATAAGTAATGAACAACGATTTTAGAAAATACGCCACACAACATCTCGGTATGAACGGAATGGTTCTGGATGATGTTGTAAAGGTGCAAAACCAATATTTGAATCCATATATCTTGGAGGAACGTCAGTTGAACGTTACTCAGATGGACGTGTTTTCACGCCTGATGATGGATAGGATAATATTCCTCGGTACGCAGATTGACGATTATACTGCAAACACTCTGCAGGCGCAATTGCTCTATTTGGATTCAGTTGATGCTGGCAAGGATATCAGTATTTATATAAATTCCCCTGGCGGTAGTGTGTATGCTGGTTTAGGCATTTACGACACTATGCAGTTTATCCAGAGCGATGTGTCAACAATATGTACAGGCATGGCTGCTTCGATGGCAAGTGTGCTGCTTGTAGCAGGAGCCGAGGGTAAGCGTTTTGCATTGCCTCATTCAAGGGTAATGATTCATCAGCCAATGGGTGGAGCACAAGGTCAGGCTTCCGACATAGAGATTGTGGCAGAGGAAATACAGAAACTGAAAAAAGAACTTTATACAATAATAGCAAACCATTCAAAGACACCGTACGAACAGGTTTGGAAAGACTCAGACCGTGACCATTGGATGACAGCAGAAGAAGCCAAGGCTTATGGTATGATTGATAAAGTGCTGGAGAAGAGGTAAATGAAGAATAAGTGTAGTTTTTGTGGTAGAAGTTCCAGGGATGTAAAGATGATGCTCAATGGTCCAGATGGCAACATCTGCAACGATTGTGTGGAACAGGCATATTATGTGCTTCAGGAAAACGGAATGTTTTCAGTGACTAAGCCCAGTTCGGAATTCAATGTTGATTTGAAAAGAGTTCCGAAGCCAATAGAGATAAAGGAATATCTCGACAAATATATTATCGGTCAGGACGATGCAAAGAAGACATTAGCGGTTGCTGTGTATAATCACTACAAACGATTGTATCAGGTTGCGCAGAAGGAAGAAGATGATGTTGAAATAGAGAAGAGCAACATTATCATGGTTGGTCCTACTGGTACTGGCAAGACATTGATAGCACGCACTATAGCAAAACTCCTGAATGTGCCGTTCACGATTGTGGATGCCACTGTGTTCACAGAGGCAGGCTATGTGGGTGAAGATGTGGAGAGCATCCTGTCGCGCCTGTTGCAGGTGGCAGATTATGATCAGGCTGCTGCAGAACGTGGAATAGTCTTTATAGACGAAATTGATAAGATAGCACGCAAGAGCGACAATCCTTCCATCACACGCGATGTAAGTGGTGAGGGAGTGCAGCAGGGATTGCTGAAACTGCTTGAAGGCAGCATTGTCAACGTACCGCCAAAAGGAGGTAGAAAACATCCTGACCAAGACTATGTGCATGTGGATACAAGAAACATATTATTTATCTGCGGTGGTGCTTTCGACGGCATAGAAAGAAAAATTGCCCAACGGTTGAATACTCATGTTGTAGGCTATAATTCTGTGCAGAACACTCGTAACATAGATAAGGAAAACATGATGCAATACGTTGCTCCTCAGGATTTGAAATCATTCGGACTGATACCAGAGATAATTGGTCGTCTGCCCGTTCTGACACATCTGCAGCCACTCGACCGATCAGCCTTGAAAAGGATACTCGTCGAACCAAAGAATTCCATTGTGCGCCAGTATGAAAAACTGTTTGCCATAGATGGAGTGAAACTCACGTTTGCACCAGATGCATTGGAATATATTGTCGATAAGGCTGTGGAGTTCAAACTCGGAGCAAGAGGATTGCGCTCAATTGTGGAAGGCGTTATGGTGGATGCCATGTATGAACAGCCTTCGAGACGGACAAAAACATTAAAAGTAACATTAGAGTACGTAAAAAAACAAATTGAAAAAACTGTTATTTCATGAGAATAAATGAAGCACTGAAGCATTATTTTGGTTTTGACAAGTTCAAAGGTGACCAGAAAGCAATTATTCAGAATGTTCTTGCTGGCAAGAATACTTTTGTGCTTATGCCAACAGGAGGAGGAAAGTCTCTTTGCTACCAGCTGCCTTCACTGATGATGGAAGGCACGGCAATAGTGATATCTCCGCTCATTGCGTTGATGAAGAATCAGGTGGATCTGATGACAGGACTGGGAGAAGAAGACGTGGCTCACTACCTGAATTCTTCGCTTAGCCGACCAGCGATAGAGCAAGTCAAGGAAGATGTCCGCATGGGCAAGACAAAACTGCTGTATGTGGCTCCTGAATCACTGGGGAAAGCCGAAAATATAGAATTTCTGAAGCAGATTCATATATCGTTTTATGCCATCGACGAAGCACATTGTATTTCGGAGTGGGGACATGATTTCCGTCCTGACTACAGAAACATTCGTCCTACAATAAATCAAATAGGTATAGCACCGATAATCGCACTGACGGCAACGGCAACAGACAAGGTGCGTTCGGATATCAAGAAAACCCTCGGCATTCAGGATGCAGCGGAATTTAAGAGTTCGTTCAACCGACCAAACCTTTATTATGAGGTACGTCCGAAGACCAAGGATGTTGATAAGGATGTGATTCGTTTCATAAAGCAGAATGCAGGCAAGAGCGGAATTGTATATTGTCTGGCACGTAAGAAGGTGGAGGAATTTGCCGCATTGCTGAATGTAAACGACATAAAGGCTGCACCTTACCATGCTGGTCTGGATACAGAAGTGCGTACAAAGACGCAGGACGATTTCATAATGGAACGAATCGATGTCATTGTGGCTACAATAGCTTTCGGCATGGGAATCGACAAGCCAGATGTGAGATTCGTGATTCACTACGACATTCCAAAGAGTCTGGAAGGTTACTATCAGGAAACAGGACGTGCCGGTCGTGATGGTGGAGAGGGCAAGTGCCTTGCATTCTATTCGTTCAAAGACATAAAGCGTCTGGAAAAATTCATGGAAGGCAAGCCTGTTTCAGAACAGGACATAGGAAAGCAACTCTTGATGGAAACAGCAAGTTATGCGGAATCGTCAGTCTGCCGTCGCAAGATGCTGCTTCACTATTTCGGTGAGGACTATGAAAAGAGAAATTGTGGAAATTGTGACAACTGTCTGCATCCTCATAAGAAGGTTGAAGCAAAAGACAAACTGCTCTTAGCATTGGAAGCAATAAAAATACTGAAGGAAAAGTTCAGGGCAGAGTATATCATTGACTTCCTGATGGGCAACAATTCAGATGAAATAATTTCTCACAAGCACGACCAGATGGAAGAATTTGGCTCTGGTGAAAAGGTTTCGGAAAAGAAATGGAATGCTATTATTCGCCAGGCCCTGCTGTCGGGCTATATAGAAAAAGACGTTGAAAACTACGGACTTCTGAAGCTTACCGCTGCGGGTGTGGATTTCATGAAGAAGCCAGTGGCGTTTAAGATTGTGGAAAACCATGATTTCGATGCCGACGAATACGAAGTACCAGATGAAGGCATGACTTCCGTTCTTGACCCAGAACTGTTTGCCATTATGAAAGACTTGAGAAAATCAATGGCGGCAAAGTTGGAGGTTCCACCTTACGTGATTTTCCAGGATATCTCACTTCAGCAGATGGCTACCGTTTATCCTGTCACCATAGATGAACTTCGCACTATACCAGGAGTAGGTGAGGGTAAGGCAAAACGATACGGACAACCATTCTGCGACCTGATAAAGAAACATTGCAAAGAAAACGAAATAGAATGTCTGGGCGATGTACGCATAAAAACCATTCCTAACAAATCGCTGCAGAAAGTGGAAATAATCGGTATGATTGACCGGAAAATTCCTTTGGAGCAAATAGCAAGCAGCAAAGGAATGGATGAACTGGAACTGATAGATAAGTTGGAGACAATCGTCTATTCAGGAACAAAACTGAATATTGATTACATTCTGGAAGATTATATTGACCCTGAAGATGTGGATGAAATCTATGACTATTTCATGCAGTCAGATTCAGATTCAATCAAGTTGGCACTCGAGGAATACGGCGATGCATATTCCGAAGAAGAACTCCGACTGGTTAGAATAAAATTCCTTTCAGAATTGGCATATTGATAACTATAACCCATAACCTATAACCCAATATTGAAATGAGAAAGTTTGTCGTATTACTGCTGACGTTGATGGCTTGTGAAAACTGTCTTGCACAGGATGATCCAGTCATCATGACAATCAATGGAGTAGATGTTCCCCGTTCTGAATTTGAATATTCTTTCAATAAGAATAATTCCGAGGGAGTCATTGATAAAAAGAGCATTGAAGAGTATGTTGATTTGTTTATCAATTACAAATTAAAAGTTGCAGCAGCATTGGATGCACATCTGGATACTCTTACCTCATATATGAAAGAGTTTCGTACCTATCGCGACCAGCAGATTCTGCCAACATTTGTCACTGAGTCTGATATGGAGCAGGAAGCGCAATCGGTGTATAACCAGACAAAAGAAGATATCGGTCCGCAGGGATTTCTGTCATTGTCTCATATCCTGATTTATCTGCCGCAGAAAGCAACTGCAGAAGAACAGGCTAAGGTAAAGGAAAAAGCCGATTCAGTCTATAATGCCATTCAGCAAGGTGCAAGTTTTGAAGAATTGGCAAAAGTGCATTCTGGCGACAAGGGTTCTGCTGCCCGTGGCGGAAAGTTGGGCTGGGTGCATAAAGGACAGACAGTGAAGGAATTTGAAGATGCTGCATTCAAACTTGAAATTGGAGAAATGAGTAAACCTGTACTCAGTCCTTTTGGCTATCACATCATACTGCTGAACGACAAAAAGCAACTTGAGCCATACGAAGAACTGAAAGAGCAGGTTATGAAATTCATTGAGGCAAGAAATGCCCGTGAGATAATTGCCAACAGAAAACTTGAGGCTATGATTGCAAGTGATTCAACCCTGACAAAAGAAGGCATCATGGACGAAAAGGCAAGAGAAATGTCGGCAGAAAGTTTGGAGATGAAATATCTATTCCAAGAATACCATGACGGACTTCTGCTCTATGAAATCAGTAATCAGAAAGTATGGGGCGCAGCTGAAAAAGATACTGTTGGACAGGAGATTTATTTCAATGCCAACAAGAAGAAATATGCATGGGACGAGCCACGTTTCAAGGGAATAGTGTATCACACTCGCAACAAGGCTGATTTGAAAGCTGTCAAGAAAGTGTTGAAGAAACTGCCGTTCTCTGAATGGGCAACAGTCTTGAAAAATACTTTCAACAACGATTCTGTCTTCCGATTGAGAGCCGACAAGGGTGTGTTTAAGAAAGGTGACAATGCTTTTGCCGACAAATTAGTCTTTAATGTGAAGGATGTCGATCCAAAACCATTGCAGGACTATCCTTACAATGCATATTTTGGCAAGATTTTGAAAAAAGGTCCTGAAGATTACACCGATGTAATAAGTCTGGTCATCTCCGACTATCAGGAGCAATTGGAAAAAGAATGGGTGAAAGAGTTAAGACAGAAATATACATTCTCCGTGAATAAAGATGTTTTGAAGACAGTAAACAAACATTAAAATATTTTTCTTACAAAATGACATTTATGAAAATGCAACGTGCAGTATTGAGCATATTGGGTATATTTTTTACCATTAATATGTTTTCACAAGTGCAAAATGACTCAGTGGCCGCTGATTCTTCTAAGATTCTGCCTCCTACAGACTCAGTATATTCCATGCCGCTTGATGCTAATGTTGTTGATGAAGTTGTATGGGTCGTCGGTGATGAGGCCATACTTAAATCCGATATCGAGGCAATGCGAATACGCAGTCAGGAAGAAGGCATGCACTGGGAAGGAAATCCAGATTGTGTCATTCCTGAGCAGATAGCCATACAAAAGTTGTTCCTGAATCAGGCGGTAGTGGATAGTGTGGAAGTCACCGATTCGGAAATAGCGCAGGATGCAGAAAATCAGTTGAACTCATGGATACAGCTTGCTGGTTCAAGAGAAAAACTTGAGGAGTATCGCAAAATGCCAATTTCGCAAATGCGTGAAGAATTGCGTACGGAACTCAAGAACCGTAAGATTTTCGAAATGATGAAGGACAAGATTACAGGTGATGTCACTGTCACTCCAGGTGAAGTGCGCAACTATTTTAAGGATTTGCCGCAAGACAGTCTGCCTACTGTGCCAGCACAGGTGGAGGTACAGATAATAACCCGTACACCTCGTATTCCAGCTGAAGAAATCAATCGGATTAAAAACGAGTTGCGTGATTATACAGACAGGGTAAACAATGGTGAAACATCGTTTGCCACTTTAGCACGTCTGTATTCCGAAGACCCAGGTTCTGCCCGTCAGGGTGGTGAAATGGACTATGTTGGTCGTGGTATGCTCGACCCTGCTTTTGCTAATGTAGCATTCAATCTCACCAGTCCTAATAAGGTGTCGAAAATTGTTGAATCAGAATATGGTTATCACATCATTCAACTGATAGATAAGCGAGGCGATAAAATCAAGTGCCGCCATATACTTCGCAAACCACGTGTGGCTCAGGTAGATGTGGATTCCATGATAGTACGACTCGATACTTTGGTCAATGACATCAATGCAGGAAAAGTTACTTTCGATGAGGCTGCATCCTTTGTTTCAGACGACAAGGACACAAGGAAGAACAAAGGTATCATGTTCGTTACCGACCCGATGACTGGTCGTCGTACATCCAAATGTTCCATTCAAGAACTTCCATCAGAGGTAGCAAAGGCTATCAGTAATATGGAAGTAGGCGCAATCTCTGCTCCTTTTGTGATGATTAATGCAAACATGAAGACCGTGTGTGCCATCGTAAAGCTGAAGAGTAGAACTCCACGTCATAAAGCAACGCTGAAAGATGATTATCCTGTGTTGCAGAATGTTGTACTTGCCCAGCGAAAGCAAGACGTACTGAAAAAATGGATTCAAGACAAAATCAAGACTACATACGTCAGGATAAATCCTAAGTACAGGGATTGTGACTTTGAATATTCTGGTTGGGTGAAGTGAGATGTGAAATGCGAATTATTTTCTAATTCACGCAAAATCATTTAGGCATGAAGAGATTCTACCGTCATCGCATATCAATGGCATGTTGCTTGTTGGCATTGATTTGCAGCTTTGCCGTCAATGCAAAAAACCGCAGGGTAGGCGGTAAGGACAAGCTTGTGCATCTCATTCATGCTGATATACTTCATACCGACGATTACGAAATGGCTGGTGTGCAGATTCTCAATGGTAATGTTCATTTCGTCCATGATGGTACTATATTGTATTGCGACAGTGCATATTTCTATGAAATCACAAATTCCTTCAAGGCTTTCGGTCATGTGAGAATGTACCAAGGCGATACCCTTTCGCTGACAAGTGATTATGCCTACTACGATGGAAATGACGAACTGGCAATTGCCCGCCATCATGTGGTACTGAAAAATCGCAATTCAACACTCTATACCGATAGTCTCAATTATGACAAGGCATATAGTATAGGTTATTTTTTTGAAGGAGGCAAACTTGTTGATCCTACAAACACACTGACATCCGACTGGGGACAGTACGACACCGAAACACGTCAGGCAGTGTTCAATTTTGATGTATTGCTGAAAAATAAAAAGACAACCATCAATACCGATACCCTGTATTACGACACAAACTCAGGACTCTCGGAAATGTATGGTCCTACGGACATCTATCAGAGTGATGGTAGTCATATCTATACCGAACATGGTTTTCATAACACCAAAACAGAAAAATCAGAATTCTATAATCGTACCGTCATAACCAATAGCGACGGGAAAAAACTCGTTGGCGACAGTGTTTATCATGACAACAAAACAGGAATTAGCCGTGCATACAATAATGTAATCTATTCTGATGAAAAAAACAAGAATCAGCTTAAAGGCGACTACTGCTATTACAACGACAGCACAGGCTATGCCGTTGCTACTAAAAGGGCAGTCGCAATTGACTATTCCCAGAAGGATACATTGTACATGCATGCCGATACCTTCAAACTTTTCACTATCAATATAAACACCGACTCCATGTATCGTCGTGTTCATGCCTATAACCATGTTCGCGCCTATCGCACTGATGTTCAGGCTGTATGCGATTCGCTGGTCTATATATCCAAGGATTCCTGTATCACTATGTATAAGGACCCTATCCTTTGGAACGAAAACCAGCAGCAGTTGGGTGAAGTCATAAAAATCTATCTCAACGACTCAACCGTGAACTGGTCGCATGTCATCGGACAGGCTCTGTCCGTACAGCGACTGCAGGAAGACAGCACACGCTACAATCAGATAGAGTCGAAGGAGATGAAATCCTTTTTCGATAATGGCAACTTGCGCGAGTCACAGGCAATAGACAATGTCAAGTCTATATATTTCATAATAGATGATGCCGACACAACACTTATAGGTTGCAACTGTATGGAGACTACACTGATGAAGATGTTTCTCAAGGACAAGAAACTGCAGAAAATATGGTCACCAAAGTCACAAGGCACCGTCTATCCGATGAATCAGATACCAGCAGGCAAGGATTGGCTGACATCATTTGCATGGTTTGACTATATCCGCCCTGTTAACAAAGACGATATTTTTGTATGGCGAGGCAAGTCTCAGGAAAAAGTACTGAAGACAGTGCCACGCAAACCCGCACCAAAGCATCATCTCTCTCTGCAAGCCGAAAGCGAGGTGAAATAATAAACCATACAACCGCAAAATGAGCGATATAATAAAACTCTTACCCGATTCTGTAGCCAATCAGATAGCAGCAGGAGAGGTCATACAGCGTCCAGCATCGGTAATCAAGGAATTGGTCGAAAATTCCGTCGATGCAGGAGCAACACGTATTAATGTGGTGGTTGTCGATGCAGGAAGGACTCTCATCCAGGTTATCGACAATGGTAAAGGTATGTCCGAGACAGATGCAAGAATGTCGTTCGAGCGTCATGCTACATCAAAAATAACACAGGCTGCCGATTTGTTTGAACTTCGCACAATGGGGTTTCGTGGCGAGGCACTAGCTTCCATCGCGGCAGTGGCACAAGTGGAACTGAAAACACGCACCGCGACCGACCAGATAGGTTCATCCATAAATATTGCTGGTTCAAAGGTTATCTCACAGGAGTCTGTCTCCTGTCCAGTAGGAAGTAACTTCCAGATAAAGAATCTGTTTTTCAACGTACCAGCCCGTCGTCGTTTCCTTAAGTCCAACACCACAGAACTCAACAACATCATATCAGCATTCGAACATATCGTTTTAGTCTATCCCGAAATAGCATTCACCCTGCACAACAACGGAACAGAAATATACAACCTTCCGTCAACTGGACTTCGTCAACGAATTATCGATGTGGCGGGGAAGAAACTCAATCCACTACTCCTGCCTGTAAACGTTGAAACATCATTGGCAACGATAACAGGCTTTGTTGGAAAGCCCGAATCAGCAAAGAAGAAAAATTCCAGTCAGTATTTCTTCGTCAATGGCAGATACATGCGACATCCATATTTCCACAAGGCAGTGCTCTCAGCCTACGAGCGTCTTATAGCCAATGGCGACCAGCCACCTTATTATATATATATAGATGTATCACCAAACGACATTGACGTGAACATCCATCCCGTCAAGACTGAAATAAAATTTGAAAACGAACAGCCAATATGGCAACTTCTTCTTGCTGGAGTACGTGAGGCATTAGGTACATTCTGTGAAATTCCAAAACTTGATTTCACCGACGATGTGCGCCCCGAACTGCCGTCATACTATAAGCCAAAGGAAACCCACTCCCAATCCTATGTGAAAGACTTCAAGCCTTTACCATTACATGAAAGTAGGGGAGGGACTACTGATTCATCACTTCAACTATCATTATACGACAGTCTCCTGCGCAAGCCTGCAGCGGCAGATGAGGTGAACCTGTTCGCAAATCCTGAACTTGAAAATCCTGAAACCTCCGCAATCACAGACAAATCGCCTGTCCATTACCAGTACAAGGCTTCATACATCATGACAGCAGTCAAATCTGGACTAATGATAATCGACCAGCACAGAGCACATGTAAGAATTCTTTTCGAACAGATGATGCACACACGCAACACTGGTCACGAAAACATCCAGAAGGTACTGTTTCCTGAAATAGTGGAACTCACCCCGTCAGAGGTCACAGTGCTGGAGAAGCTCAGCAACGAACTTACATTGATGGGCTTTGAAATCCTCAATCTCGGTGGCGGCAGCTATTCTGTCAACGGTATTCCTGCCGGACTGAAAGATGTCAATCCTCTGATACTCTTTCAGGACATTATGCGCTCAGCATGCGACGGCACAATCGATATACGCAAAAATCTGCTTTACGACCTCTGCCTCACGCTTGCTCGTAGTGCAGCCATACCCCACGGACAAATACTTTCCAATGCAGAGATGGAAGATATAATAAACCGACTGTTTGCATGCGAAAATCCAAACTATACACCTAATGGAAAGACCATTTTGACCGTTTTAGACCAAAATGACCTGGAAAAAATGTTAAATTAGTGTTAAATATTAATTTTTTCATTTTTGTAATTAAATAATTTGTTACCTTTGCACCCGCAAACAAAAAAAAGGGCGTTTAGCTCAGCTGGTTTAGAGCATCTGCCTTACAAGCAGAGGGTCGGCGGTTCGAATCCGTCAACGCCCACCAAAAAAAAGTGTCACGGATTGCGGGAAGCAATCCGTGAATGCGTTTAGAACATAAATAATAGAATTAATCGTTTAGGCTCCTAAACAACCAAACAACAACAGCCGTGAGGTTGAAACATTTATAAAACTGGAAACATAATGAATTATTTTGAAGAGGAAAACAACGGACACTTTAATTCAAGAGAGGGAAATGCTCGTCCTCGTCGTCCGCGATTCACAAGAACAGAGCGTAACAACAACGTAAGAGTTTATGGTAACAAGGCAGAAACTTCAGGCTTCCCTGAAGGATTCGGTAGTAAATTTCAGGATGCTCAGCGCAATCAGCGTCCAGCCTACTCTCGCCCATATGGCGGTGGAGCAAAAGACGGACGGAGCTACAACCGTCAGCCGTCAGCCTACAATCGTCAGGGGGGCTATCAGCAGCGCAATCAGTATGAAGGCAATCAGCAAGGCTACAGACCATCAGGTAGGAATACAGGCCAGTCAGCCTGCAACCGTCAGGGAGGCTATCGTCCATACGATCAGCGCGGAGGCTATCAGCAAGGCTACAGGCCATCAGGCAGATATGCAGGACAGCAGAACTACAACCGTCAAGGTGGATATGATCCGTCGCTGAAATATTCTTTGAAGAAAAGAATAGAGTATAAAGAACAAAACATTGACCCTAATGCACCAATACGTATCAACAAGTTCCTTGCAAATGCTGGAATCTGCTCACGCCGTGAAGCAGATGAGTTCATACAGGCAGGTGTTGTTTCTGTAAATGGAACAGTGATTACAGAACTGGGAACAAAGGTCACACGCAACGATGATGTCCGTTTCCACGATCAACCAGTAACACTCGAAAAGAAAGTATATGTGCTTCTCAACAAGCCAAAGGATTACGTCACAACAACTGATGACCCACAACAGCGCAAGACCGTGCTCGAACTGGTCAAGAATGCCTGCCGTGAACGCATATACCCTGTAGGTCGTCTCGACCGCAACACCACAGGAGTGCTGCTCCTTACAAACGATGGCGATTTGGCAAGCAAACTCACACATCCAAAGTTCCTGAAGAAAAAAGTCTATCACGTAAGACTCGACAGAAATATCACCAAGCACGATATGGAACAACTCGTTGAAGGTATCACACTTGAAGATGGCGAGATACATGTTGACCAGATAGAATATGCCGACGAAACCGACAAGAGTCAGGTAGGAGTAGAAATCCACAGTGGAAAAAACCGTATTGTACGCCGTATGTTCGAAGCCATTGGCTATCATGTCATAAAGCTCGACCGCACAATGTTTGCAGGACTCACTAAGAAGAGTCTTCGCCGTGGCGACTGGCGCTACCTCACAGAAAAAGAAGTCAACATCCTCCGCTCAGGAGCATTCGAATAAAAACCTCACAACCGTATGGAAATAATTAAGCGAACAAGAATTGTTGACGTGCTGAAACGTACTGATTTCGGCACAATAGTCAATGTAAAAGGATGGGTACGCACAAAGCGTGGCTCAAAGGCAGTCAACTTTGTGGCACTCAACGATGGTTCTACCATAAAGAACATACAGATAGTAATCGATGTTGATAAGTTCGATGAAGAACAAATCAAACTCATCACAACAGGTGCATGTATCAGCGTAAACGGTGAACTCGTAGAGTCACAAGGCTCAGGGCAGTCAGTAGAACTGCAATGCCGCGAACTGCAGATTCTCGGTACTTGCGGTGCCGACTATCCTATGCAGAAAAAAGGACAGAGCTTTGAGTTCATGCGTGAACATGCCAATATGCGACTCCGCACCAATACTTTCGGTGCAGTGATGCGCATTCGTCACAACATGGCAATGGCGATACATACCTATTTCCACAATCACGGATACTATTATTTCAACACACCACTCATCACAGCCAGCGACTGTGAAGGTGCAGGAAATATGTTCCAGGTAACAACCAAAAACCTTTACGATCTGAAGAAAGACAAAGACGGAAAGATTATCTACGATGATGATTTCTTCGGACAGCAGACCTCCCTTACGGTCAGTGGACAGCTTGAAGGTGAACTTGGAGCAACAGCGTTGGGTGCAATCTATACCTTCGGACCAACGTTCCGTGCCGAAAACAGCAACACACCACGACACCTCGCTGAATTCTGGATGGTAGAACCCGAAATATCCTTCATAGACCTTGCCGACCTGATGGATATTGAGGAAGACTTTATTAAGTACTGCGTACAGTGGGCATTAGACAATTGCATGGACGACCTACAGTTCCTCAACCAATTTGTGGATAAAGGACTCATTGAACGCCTGCAAAGCGTCATCGGCATCGACTTCGTCCGTCTGCCTTACACAGAAGGAATCAGAATACTACAAGAAGCAATCAGCAACGGAAAGAAATTCGAATTCCCAGTAGAGTGGGGTTGCGACCTCGCTTCAGAGCATGAACGCTATCTCGTGGAAGAGCATTTTAAAAAACCAGTCATCATGATTGACTATCCAAAGGAAATAAAAGCCTTCTATATGAAGATCAACGAAGACAATAAGACAGTGCAGGGCACAGACGTACTCTTCCCACAGATAGGCGAAATCATCGGTGGTAGTGTGCGCGAAGAAGACTATGACAAGCTCATGTCCGAAATCGAACGCCGCCAGATTCCAATGAAAGATATGTGGTGGTATCTTGAAACACGCAAATTCGGAAGCTGTCCTCATGGTGGTTTCGGCTTAGGCTTTGAGCGTCTGATACTGTTCATCACGGGCATGCAAAACATTCGTGATGTCATCCCATTCCCACGCACACCAAAAAACGCAGCATTCTAACCCATACACTACAAGCATATAAAAAAAGCTGAATCCCATATCGCGGATTCAGCCTTTTTTATTCGTTAAGCAATCCTAAAGCAAAACATCTTGTATTTTAACCCGAATCGTTCATTAGCGTTATGATGATAATAGATATGATTTTTGAACAGATATATTGCCGCTTTGAGGGCGCCATGGGGTTCCATTGTAACCGAAAAGTGACGACACAGATGACAAAAAGCAGGCTTATTAGTGCGTAACAGTCTAATGAACGATTTGGGTTTAATCTTGTTCAATGTCATTAAGGTCGCCTGTGTTTTCGCGAAATTTGGGGCTCAGTGGAAATTTAGTGGGGATAAGCGTAAATTTTGGATAGTCTGTAAAGGAAGAACTTCTCATCAACGATTCCCCTAAGTGATGCCCTGAATGCTTTGACTTTTGCATTGAATGATTCCGCAGCTGCGTTGGATGA
>JAZLEX010000203.1:0-9180 GCA_045615485.1 Prevotella sp. | reverse complement strand
GCTCCATATTTCTCGGTGACATAGTCCAACACCTTTCCACGTCCGTCGTCATCGAAATCCACATCAATATCGGGCAGCGAGATTCGGTCTGGATTCAGGAAACGTTCAAACAGCAGATGGTATTTCAGAGGGTCAACCCGTGTAATGTCAAGGCAGTAAGCCACAACAGAACCAGCAGCACTTCCTCGTCCTGGTCCCACCCATACATTCAGTTTCTTTCTCGCCACATTGATATAATCCTGCACAATCAGGAAGTAGCCAGGGAATCCCATAGTCTTCATTGTGTGCAGCTCAAATTTTATTTGTTCTGAAACATCATTTGGTACAGGATCACCATATTTCCTTTTTGCCCCTTCAAATGCAAGATGGGCAAGATAGTCGGCTTCAAATTTTATGCGGTAGAGTTTTTGGTAGCCACCTAATTTCTTTATTTTAGCTTCGGCATCTTCCTGGGAAAGAAGAACATTACCATTTTCATCTTGGGTAAACTCATCAAATAGTTCTTTCTCGGTTATTCTTTGGCGGTATTCTTCCTCAGTTCCAAATTCTGCTGGAATATCAAAATTAGGCATTATCGGCAAATGGTCAATGTCGTAGAGCTCAATTTTGTTCAGGATTTCAATTGTATTGTCGAGCGATTCCGGAATGTCGGAAAACACTTGGTTCATCTCCTCTTGAGTCTTGAACCATTCCTGTTTGGAATAGAGCAATCGGCTTGGATCTGAAATTTTCCTGCCAGTATTCAGACAAATCAACCTGTCGTGGGCATCGGCATCATCAGCATCAACAAAATGGGAGTCATTAGTGCATATCACCTTGACATTGTGCTTTTTTGCCAATTCGAGTAACACCTTGTTTACTCGTTCCTGCAGTGGATAGGTCTCGCGGTTTGCTTCGATGGATGGATTCTTTACCTCATGGCGCATCAACTCAAGATAATAGTCGTCGCCGAATATTCCCTTATACCATTCTATGGTTTTTTCCGCAGCCTCAATGTCGCCTTCCAGTATTCGCTGCGGTACTTCCCCTGCCAAGCAGGCTGATGAACAGATTATGCCTTCGTGGTATTTTTCAATGTCATTGTGGTCGGTACGGGCTTTGGAATAGAAGCCGTCTGTCCACGCATTTGAAACTATTTTTATCAGATTATGGTAGCCTTGTGCATTTTTTGCAAGCAGAATGAGGTGGTAGCGTCGGGCATCACCTTCTTCCTTGTTCATACTTTCCTTGATGGAATTAGCCACATATACTTCACAGCCAAAAATAGGAATGAATGGTTCCAAGCCTTCTTTTTTACGCTCCTTATTTTTCTTTTGGCAGACATTGAAAAACTCCTTTATACCGAACATGTTGCCATGGTCGGTAATAGCCATTCCTTTCATTCCGTTCTTGATGGCTTTGTCAACAAGTCGCTTGACACTTGCTGCTCCGTCAAGGATGGAATATTGGGTGTGAACGTGTAAATGTACAAAATCATGCATATCGTCTGCAAAGATAAGAAAAAACTTAGTTTTTTAATTGATAATTGAAAATTGACAATTGATAATTAAGGTTTTTTATTAAAAAAGCATAAATCTTTAACCTCTAACCTCTAACCTCTAACCTTTTTTATAACTTTGCACGAAAATTTATTATATTATGTGGAAATTATTTATTACCATTGCATTATTCGCAATGACGATGTCTGTATATGCAACTGGCGAGTCCTCTGCCGAGACTGTAGCAGACACTACTGTTTTAGGAGTTAAATTGAATCAGAGGTCAACCAGTTGGCAAGATTATCATCCTGAACGGGGATATTTCCAGAAAGCATTCTCTGACAAGGGAGACCCACGTTTCATGATTTCTAATGAAGACGACAGCTTCGAGTTTGGCATTGGAGGCACACTGCGTATGACAGCCTTCGGTGATTTCAATGGATCAACCGACCACAACCGCTTTTCCGTATGGACTGTCGAAGTACCTACTTACAAGGAATCACACGTCGGCATAAACGTTGCCACTTCAAAGCTTTTTTTCAAGAGCAAAGCAAAAATTGGAAAACAAAAGCTTATTTCTTATCTGGAAATAAATACCAATGAGGAAAATATTATCAAACTTGGCAAGGCATACGTTTCTTATGGCGGTTTCACAGCGGGTAAAACTTATTCCTTCTTCATGGACTTAGCTGCTGGTGTGCAGACTGTTGACCTTAGAGGCGTCAATACTGGTGTAGATAATACACATCCGCTTATAGGCTACTCATTTGGTACTAAACATTGGGATTTTGGAATTTCAGCAGAACAACCAGATTATTCTGTGTCGCTTTTTAAAGACTTGAACATGCGAGATGACCATCAACCAATACCAGACTTTGCAGCAAAAGTTAGTTACAAAGGAAAACTCGGACACATACAGCTTTCTGGACTTATTCGTTCACTCTCATATTGGTCTGTAGATAAAGTAAATAAGAAACCTATTAGCGATGTTACTGAAATGGAAAGTGTGACTATTGATGGTTCATCGAAACATAATGTTGCATACGGCGTATCTATAGGCGGTAGAATTAATTTTTCCGACAGATTCTTCACATCATTTCAGGGAGTATATGGAAAAGGAATACATTCGTATATCAACGATTTGGGTGACACCAAACTGGATATGATACCAGAGTATGAATATACTTACGAAGGACCAATCTGCAAAATGAAACCTTTACCTGTTATTGGTGGATATATTGGTCTGCAATACAACTGGAGCAAGAAGTTGACCTCATCATTGGTCTTCGGTGATGTTTATACCAATATCGACAATTTCGAGGTTATCAATTGGAACAAGTCGCTTGACAGTTATTGGAGCGACACCAAGATGATTGACACAAAGAATATGACCTATTTCGCATTGAACCTGTTCTATAATGTCAACAACTTCTTTACAGTTGGAGCTGAATATCTGAATGGTATGCGCTGGCAGCAAAATCGTACAGCTCCTATCTACGATGACGAGACTAAAATATATTATGGTGTTACACAGGACGGCAAGACAAGAGGTTCTGCCAACCGTTTCAACCTAATGTTTTCATATAGTTTCTAAAAGGTTATAGGTTGTTGGTTTTAGGTTGTAGGTTAAATAGTCTATTCATTACTATTCATTACTATTCATTACTATTCAAAACTATCCCCCAACAACCAAATAAAAAAACGCAAAATAATGATTCCAAGAAAAACGCGAAAACATAATGCTTCTGCTAAATCAGCGCCACCCTTTTTCCCAACTTTGATAGGCACTGGTTTCGGTGCTGGGTTTTGGCCATGGGGACCAGGTACGGCTGGTGCCCTGCTTGCTACTCTGATTTGGATTGGAGCTTCCTACATCTTTACCCCACTCTATCTGCTGATTTTCACTCTTGTCACAATCCTGCTCTTTACCTTTTTGGGTATTTGGGCTGCTGACAGACTGGAACCATTCTGGGGAGAAGATCCAAGCAGAGTAGTGGTAGATGAAATGGTTGGAGTGTGGATTCCGTTACTGATTGCTGCACCCTACACATGGTGGCATCCATGGATTGCATTCTTGCTTTTCCGCTTTTTCGACATCGTGAAACCTTTGGGAGTGAGGAAAATGGAAAATCTTCCTGGTGGAATCGGAGTAATGGCTGACGATATACTTGCTGGAGTATATTCTGCTATTATTCTGTTTATACTTAAATTGCTATGAGTCTTAATCTAAAAAAGAATTTCATATTATTCGTCAAAGCTCAGGGTTCTGCAATTGTAGGCACATTAGTTGACTTTACTTTTGCAATTGTTCTTACAAAAATTTGTTTACTGTTCTATCTCTATGCCAACATGATTGGTGCCATGTGCGGAGGTATCACCAACTGCATCATAAACTACAAGTATGTTTTTGAAGATGCTCATCAGAGAAAGTGCCATATTGCCGTTAAATATTTTATTGTATGGCTTGGCAGTAATCTGCTCAACTCATACGGTACTTTTGCACTGACAGAACTTAGTCGTGTTTATTTCCTTTACCCGAAAATTATTGTATCAGTTATTGTGGCTGTCTTCTGGAATTATCAGTTGCAGAAATATTTCGTTTATAAGAATTGCCACATGGAAAAAATATTTAAATGTTTTAAAAGATGAATTACAGGGATTTTCTACAAAAAGTGATTTACTCAGTCATCAATCCAATAATCAAGGTAATGATTAGCATTGGCATAACTCCTAACATAGTGACATTTGTTGGTTTTGTACTTAATGTTGCCGCTGCTGCTATCTTTATTATTGCAGCCACAGATAGTCTGATGCTGTCGGCAGCACCATTGACATTAATCGGCTGGGGCGGAGGAATACTTCTCTTTGCTGGACTGTTCGACATGATGGACGGACGCTTGGCACGTTTAGGCAATATGTCAAGCACATTTGGAGCATTGTGGGATAGCACTCTCGACCGTTACAGTGAATTGTTTTCGCTTTTCGGAATCACATTCTATTTCCTTCTCACTGGCGACACTATGAGTGGTATTGTAACTTTCCTCGCACTCATTGGTTCGGTCATGGTCAGCTACGTCAGAGCACGTGCTGAAGGACTGCAGATTGAATGCAAGGTGGGACTGATGCAAAGACCAGAGCGAGTTGTGCTGACTGCATTAGGTGCAATTCTCACAGGATGTACAGGAGAAATCATTTGCCTCATCGTTCCAATGTGGCTGATTGCCATACTTGCAAACATTACAGCGTTCTGGAGAATCATTCATTGCTATAACAAACTGAAAAAATGACCATAACAACTAAAACTAAAACTCCCACATGTAGTGCTACAAACAAAATCATAAAACTTATTTGCGCACTACTGCCATTTGCTGTATTCGGGCTAATGTATTTCTCAATGAAATTTTTCCCAAGCTACGAATATAATGGCATTGATATCCGTGGACTATACGAAGCAGAAAAGTCTATCTTTGGATTTATTCCATGCGTATTTTTCAGCATCAACCACAACACCCTTCTCGACATTATTGCTGGAGTTTCGTATTTCTGCTGGGTACCGCTTCCAATAGCATTTGCCATCATGCTTTTCTACCAGAAAAAAACAAAATGGTGCGCACATTTCACCCTCAGCTTCCTGCTTTGCAATATTATTGGATTCTGCATCTACTATGCACATCCTGCCGCTCCTCCTTGGTATGTCATGAAGTATGGCTTTGATTTGCAGCTTGGAGTACCTGGCAATGTTGGTGGACTACTGCGGTTCGACCATCTCATCGGTGTTCCCCTCTTCCAGTCCATCTATTCTGGTAATAGTAATGTCTTTGCCGCTATACCGTCCCTACATGCAGCCTATATGCTGATTGCAACAATATATGCCATTCTGAGTCGGCAACACAAAATCACAATTTCAATCTTTGCATTGGTGACTGTCGGCATCTGGTTCACGGCTGTCTATAGTGGTCATCATTATGTTATCGATGTCGTGCTTGGTATTGCCACTGCCATAGTTGCCGTCCTTATTTTCGAACAATTGCTGATGCGCATACCTCTGTTTGATAAATGGGTGGCAAAATACGAGAAAACGATAACGATAACTCAAAATCGAAAAATCGAAAAATCGAAAAATCAAAAAAATCCCACAACAATATGACCGCACAACCACACAACCACACAACCGTAATAATATTAACCCTATTATTTATTTGCAGTATTACTGCTGAAGCACAACCTGCCTATCGTTCCGACATTCAAAAAGAGAAACTCAATCGTGGCTTGGTGGCAGTCAAGACTTCCGATGGAAAGGTTATGGTAAGCTGGCGGTCATTGAGCAGCGATTCAAAAGATGAATCATTTGATGTCTGCCGCAATGGTATAAAGCTCAACTCTTCTCCATTATGCAAAGAGACTTGTTTCATAGACAACAATCCTGCTTCCACTGATGCCACCTACACAGTAACATGCAGTAATTCCTCGATTAATGGAGAATATACCCTTAAAGCAAATGCTCCGATAGGTTATCTGCCAATATCCGTTGATAAACCTGAAGGAGGCATTACTCCTGACGGCCGACGCTACCAATACGAAGCCAACGACTGTTCTGCAGGCGATGCTGATGGCGATGGAGAAATGGAAATATTTCTGAAATGGTATCCAACAAACGCACGCGACAATGCTCACGATGGCTTTACTGGTCCAACTATCTTTGACTGCTACAAACTCAATGGCACTCGTCTGTGGCGCATCAATCTTGGAAAGAACGTTCGTTCTGGTGCTCATTACATCCAGTTTCTTGTCTATGATTTCGATGGCGACGGCTCTGCAGAAATGATTTGCAAGACTGCCGATGGCACTATCGACGGCATAGGTAAGGTTATTGGCGACTCTACCAAAGATTATCGCTTCGGACTTGCTGAAGTTACGGCTTACTACAATGAGCACAAAGATGAAATTGCCAAAGATAATGCTGCCATGGAGCAGATGTCACGCTTATACCAAAACTGGCAATCAGTAGATTCGACCACTATGAGCAATATGAGGAAAATGTTTTCCAACAGACAAAGACCTCGTTTCAAACGTGGCACAGGAAGAATTCTCGAAGGTCCGGAATACCTCACTGTATTCAGTGGGAAGACTGGCGAAGCACTCTGCACAATTGACTATGTTCCTGAACGTGGACGCTCACAAGACTGGGGCGACGACAATGCCAACCGCTGCGACAGATATTTGGCTTGTGTTGCATACCTTGACGGAATACATCCGTCTGCTGTTATGTGCCGAGGCTATTACACCCGAGCAGTCCTCGCTGCCTTCGATTGGGATGGCACAAATCTGAAACAGCATTGGGTATTCGACTCTAACGATAAAGGCAACAAGCACTATGCTGGTCAGGGCAATCATAACCTCCGTGTCGCAGATGTTGATGCCGACGGATGCGATGAGATTATCTACGGTTCATGCGCCATTGACCACAACGGCACAGGTCTATACTCCACCCGTATGGGACATGGTGATGCCATGCACCTTATGCCATTCTATCCTGACAGCAAAGAGTTGCAGGTATGGGACTGCCACGAAAACCATCGCGATGGTGCATCTTTCCGCGACGCACGCACAGGCAAGGTTATTTTCCAGACCAAATGCAGTTTCGATAATGGCAGATGCATGGCTGCCGACATCGACCCTACCAACGAAGGAGTAGAAATGTGGAGTCTCGCATCTGAAGGAATCTATAATGTCAAGGGCGAACAAGTGGGCAAACGCGGCAGACTGCCTGTCAATTTTGCCGTATGGTGGGATGGCGACCTTCTTCGGGAAATGCTCGACCGTTCACAAGTATCGAAATACGACTGGCTGACAGGTGAGATGCACACACTGGCTCGTTTCGAAGGCACAACCTTCAACAACGGCACAAAACAGAACCCTTGCCTCAGTGGTGACATCATTGGCGACTGGCGCGAGGAAGTGCTGACACGTACCACCGACAGCAACGAACTCAGACTATATATTTCCGATATACCTACCACTCATCGCATCACTACCCTGCTCAACGATATACCTTATCGTCTAAGCATAGCATATCAGAACACAGCCTACAACCAACCACCAGAAGTCGGATTCTATTTAGGAGAAATTGGGAAATTAGGAAATTAGGAAATAATGTCCAAACCCATTACAATAGTTGCACTATTTCTTTTAGCCGTATGTTCGCTAAATGCGCAGAATCCAGATTCTTTAATTCTGACTCTGCCAGACCATCATACCCAACTACACAACGATTCCCATAGTGCCGTTTATGTAGCCGCACCACTTCTCGTCGGTAGTTTTGCCATGCAAGGTATGGACAAAAGTTTTCGTGCCATCCGCAATGGTCAGATGCCTGCATTCAAAACATGGTACGACAATTACACTCAATGGGCACCGCTTGCCGTAATGCTCGGATTGAAAGTCGGTGGAGTGAAAAGCCGTAATAGTTGGGGACAATTGCTGGTTTCCGATGCCATGTCGGGGGCAATCATGGCAATAATGGTCAATGCCGGGAAATACACTATCAAGCGGAAACGTCCTGATGGCACGTCACGCAATTCTTTTCCTTCAGGTCATTCTGCCACTGCGTTTATGACGGCTGCCTTTCTCTCAAAGGAATATGGCCATATCAGTCCGTGGATAACAGTTGGTTCCTACACCTGCGCCACAGTCACAGGTATCACTCGTGTATGCAACAACCGCCATTGGATGTCCGACATTTTTGCTGGAGCTGGCATAGGCATATTGTCAGCAGAATTAGGCTATTTCATAGCCGACAAGATTTTCAGAACGGTTGGTGAACCCCTCACCCCTCACCCATCATCCCTCACCCTTAACCCCTCACCCCTCACCCCTTCCTACATTGCCCTGCAATTAAGCGGAACAGTTCCACTTACAAGAAAAATTTCTGAAGACATTTCGCTGAAGCCTGGTGCAGCAGTATCTGTTGATGGGGCATATTTCTTTTCACCATACATTGGTATAGGAGCCACACTGACATCAAGCAGCTATCAGATTAGTGGATTGGGAGATTGGGAAATTAGTCGTTTAGAACCACCCATCACCCCTCACCCCTCAACCCTCAACCCTCAACCCTCAACCGACCAGTCCTCCACCTCTTGGTCCTTAACGGGGGGCATCAACCTCTCCTACCCCATTTCAAATCGTTTTTTTATCGGAGGAAAGATTCATGCTGGCTATAACACAACGTTGAAAGATGAAGAAAACAATCTACCTGAAACAAAAGGCATCATCTATACAGCAGGTATCCGCACAACCTACAGAGCATACAAAAAACTTAATTTCAGTCTGAATTGCGACTACAACCTTCTGCCAGAATCAAGCAGCATCACTAATTCCGCTCTCCATTCACTGAATATAGGACTCGCAGCACAAATTCCGCTTGAAGAATAATATAAAATTTCTCATATTTCCTAATATTCTTTATTATCTTAACGACACAGAAAAAGTTCAAAAATGGTGAAATGCACGTGATAATTTGTGATTTTGTGACATTTTAACTAAAAATTAACTATTTTGAGGGGTCAGTGGAAAAATACTGGGGAAAGATAAAGGAAAACTATCAAAGATTTTGTAACTTTGTGCCATGAATATGCTTGAACAATTAACCCGTCTGGTTCTCCCCAAGGAGATTCTTGATTATTTTGATATCGTAAAGATA